>JAHEAY010000060.1 GCA_024642485.1 Cytophagaceae bacterium | reverse complement strand
AATAATACATGAATAGATGGGTTGAAGCGGCTAGGCCAAGAACATTACCACTTGCAGTAGCGAGTATCATGTTGGGCAATTTATTAGCCTATGCAAATGGTAAATTTGATTGGATAATTGCTGCATTAGCCATCTTAACGACTGTTGGGTTACAAGTACTTTCCAACTTCGCCAATGACTATGGTGATTCGGCCAATGGAATTGATAATCAGGACCGCAAGGTCGCTTTACGAGCGGTACAAACCGGTAAAATAAACCGGCAAGAAATGAAGCAAGTCGTTATTTTAACGGCTTGCATTTCTTTTTTTATGGGTATTGGGCTATTAGCTTATAGCTTACAACAAGCCTCTTGGGAAATTTGGTTGAATTTTCTGGGCTTAGGAATCGCCTGTATTTTAGCCGCTATTGCCTATACCGTAGGAAAAAAACCTTATGGATACATGGGACTCGGTGATCTATCAGTCTTCATCTTTTTTGGATTAGTAGGAACCATGGGGACCTATTTCCTACAAACCAAATCTATCCCATTTCACATCGCCTACCCTGCCGCGGGATGTGGTTTATTGTCGGTAGCCGTCTTAAACCTGAACAACCTGCGCGATTTAGAGAACGACAAAAAATCAGGCAAAAATTCGATCCCTGTTAGGATTGGCAAAACCAAAGGGTTCATTTATCAAAAAGCCTTATTGATTTTAGGGGTCTTACCCTTTATCTGCTACCATTTGGTCGTATTCAAAAAGGGGCCATCTACCGTGGGAAACCTGCTAGTTTTACTCGGATTTTATCCCATCATCTTGATGATCAGGGAATTAAACGCAACGATGACGCCAGCAGAAATAGATCCTTATTTAAAGAAGACGGCATTAAGAACTTTATTATTAATTTTGCTTTTCGGAATTAGCGAAATCATCCAATAACCTCGAACACGACTATGAAGCATATCTACACAATTCTTTTTGTGGGTATTTTAAGCGCAAGCACGACAGCCACATTTGCACAAGACAGCACCAACTATCTTGAATTGGGTTTAACCCAAAACAAAACGGGTAATTATGCCGATGCGCTTCGTAACTTCAGTTTAGAAATTGAGAAGAATGTCGCTAACCCCAATCCCATTTCATTTTACAACCGAGGATTTGCCAAGTACAATTTGAAGGATTTCCGTGGGGCTATTTTGGACTTTGACAAAGCGATTGAATTAAAGCCTACTTACTTTGAGGCATTCATTGCGCGTGGCCAAAGCTATAGCAAACAAGAAAACCACAAAGTGGCGATACAAGATTACAACGAGGCAATTCGTTTAAATCCCTTGGAGGCAACGGCGTATTTTAGTCGGGGAATTTCAAAATCGAAATTAGCCAATTACCGAGGTGCACTTTCTGATTACAACAAATCCTTAGAATTAAATGCAGAATATGCCCCAGGTTTAGCGGCACGTGGAGAGGCTAAAGCACATTTGGCAGATTACAAAGGCAGTATTGAGGATTTCGATAAAGCAATTGAGATTAGCCCAAAACGTTCGAGTTATTTATCAAATCGGGGTTTTTCGAAAATGAAATTAGCGGAATATCAAGCTGCATTGAAGGACTTTGATGAGGCGATTAAATTGAGCCCAGATAATGCTGATGATTGGTATCATGCTGGATTTTGCAAAACGCAATTGGAAAATTTCCGAGGAGAAAATGGCGAAAAAGGCGCTTTAGAAGATTTCAGCAAAGCAATTGAAATGGATCCTAGCAAAGTAGAAGCCTATTATGGCCGTGGCTTTGTGAAATCAAAATTAGGAGATCCGCGTGGTGCCATTGAGGATTATACCAAAGCTGCTGAAATTGGTAATAATGAATCTGCAAAAATTGTTTACGACGGAAAAATGACGAAAGCGCTTTTGGACGAATTACGTAATGGCGTTCAGGATAAAGTTAAGATAGCTGAGTTTACAACTGAGCGCGCAGAAGTATATTTCAATCGTGGATCTGCAAAAGCAAAATCCGGAGATGCCAAACAAGCCATGGAAGATTACAACCGTGCGATTGCTCTAAACCCCATATATGCTGAGGCTTACTTCTTCCGTGGTGTTGCCAAATCTAACTTAGGAGATCAACGCAATGCCATTCAAGATTGCAGCAACGCCATCAAACTAAATGCCAAATATGCCGAAGCCTACTATGTGCGCGGCATTATTAAACTGGCATTGGGCGATACAACAGGTTGTTTGGACTTGAGTAAATCAGGTGAACTAGGTTACAATCAAGCCTACCAAGTTATTCGCGATCACTGCAATTAATTACTCAAAACGTAGATGTTTAACTGATTCCCCAGAATTGGCTAATTCGATTAATGAATCGATGCCAATTTGTAGGTGCGAGTCTACATAATTCGTAGTGACTTTTTTGTCAGAGGCTTCCGTTTTAACTCCATCGGGAGTCATTGGATTATCAGAAACAAGCAATAAAGCTCCATGGGGTATTTTATTAACAAAGCCCACCGTAAAAATAGTCGCTGTTTCCATGTCGATACCCATGGCACGAATATCTGATAAATAGGTTTTGAAGACTTCATCATGCTCCCAAACACGGCGATTGGTTGTATAAACTAAGCCCGTCCAATAATCAAGCTCGTGTTTTTTGATCATGGAAGATACGGCACGTTGTAATCGGAATGAAGGTAGTGCAGGAACTTCTTTAGGTAAATATTCATCGGATGTTCCCTCACCACGCACCGCAGCGATGGGTAAAATTAAATCCCCTAATTGTAAATTCTTTTTTAATCCTCCGCATTTACCTAAAAACAATACAGCTTTAGGTGAAATAGCAGATAGAATGTCCATGACCGTTGCGGCCATTGGAGAACCCATCCCGAAATTGATGATAGTAATATTATTTGCCGTCGCAGTTTGCATCGGGCGATCTTGGCCTAAAATTTCAACTTGAAATTTTGCGGCAAACATATCTACATAATTCTTGAAATTTGTCAGAAGAATATACTGACCAAATGCTTCGATAGGAGTTCCTGTGTAACGCGGTAACCAATTTTGTACAATCTCTTCTTTTGTTTTCATGAATATGTAAGGTTTGTTAATGAAAATAATCAACAAATAGATTAATTTAGGGTTTAGCTTTAAGCTCAACTTATGCTTGCTTCGTCTGAATTAGTCGCTGTATTTCCTGCATTTGATTACAAAATAACACAAAAGGAGGGAAAACTTTTCATTTTTGATGGGATCGGTAAAAAATACCGCTTACTGACTCCAGAGGAATGGGTTCGCCAACATTGTTTAAATTACCTGACGCAGCATCTCAGTTATCCAGCAAGTACCATTCAAATCGAACGTAGCCACAAAATTGATGAGTTAAATAGGCGGACAGATATACAAGTGTTTGATTCAACAGGTCAGGTGTTTATGTTGATTGAATGTAAAGCGCCTCATGTGGAAATCACATCGGTTACCTTCCAACAAGCAAGCCAGTATCAAAAAAAGAATCAAGCCAAATATTTGGTCTTAACCAATGGCCAAGAAAATCACATTTATCAAATCGATTCCTACAAACAAGAAACGATCAAATTAGCTCAATTCCCCTCCTATTATGAAAATAACTAGTTTACTTGTAGGCCTGCTAGTCCTCAGCAGCCACTTTATATCCGCGCAAAACAAAGCCGCTCGACCAAAACTCGTCGTGGGCATTGTAGTCGATCAAATGCGTTACGATTATTTGTACCGATTTTCGAATCGCTATGGCGAAAATGGATTGAAACGCATGATGCGAGAAGGCTTAAATTGCCAAGACAATCATTATAACTATGCTCCTACCGTAACGGCAGCTGGACATGCCAGCGTTTACACGGGATCAGTGCCAGCTGTTCATGGGATTGTTGGGAATGATTGGACGGATCGCGCAACAGGCAAAAAAGTATATTGTACTGATGATTCTACCGTTACGACCGTTGGAACGACGGGAAAAACGGGTTTTATGTCACCCAAAAATTTGTGGACCAGCACGATTACGGACCAATTAAAAATTTCACAGAACTACCAAAGCAAAACAATTGCGATTGCATTGAAAGACCGTGGAGCCATTCTTCCAGGTGGACACACAGCAAACGCTGCTTATTGGTATGATTCCAAAGAAGGTCGATGGATTACATCTTCATTTTATATGAAAGAATTACCTACATGGGTACAAGCATTCAATGCGGAGGAGCGAGCACAGAAATACACCAAATTGGGTTGGAACACTTTATATCCCATCGAAAGTTACCTAGCTAGCGCACCTGATAATGGCGAATTTGAAAGTAAAATGGCAGGTGAGGCAGCTCCCGTGTTTCCACATACTTTACAAGGCGGGAATCCGTTAGAACTCATTCGGACGAGCCCTTATGGTAATACTTTGACAAAGGATTTCGCAATCAAAGCGATGCAGGAGGAGAAATTAGGGAAACATGGAACGACCGACTTTCTTGCAGTCAGCTTTTCATCAACTGATTATGTAGGCCACAGTTTTGGCCCACAATCTATTGAATTAGAAGACACCTATTTACGTTTAGACCGTGATATTGCGGAATTATTAACGTTTTTGGATAAACAATATGGGAAAGATCAGGTATTGGTGTTTTTGACAGCAGACCATGCTGTGGCAGAAATTCCTGGATTTATCAAAGGTAAAAAATTGCCTGGAGGCATTTTTGATCGTACAAAAGCTGTCGCTGATTTGAAAAAGGCCCTTATCACAGCCTATGGGGATGTGGAATTGTTGACAGGTGAAGATAATTCCCAACTACATTTCAATGCTGCAACGATTAAAAAAATGGGTATTTCTCGTACTGATTTATACCAAGTTGTTCGTCAATCTATGGAGAAACAGGAGGGTTTTGCTGATTTGATTGATTTACAATCGATTAGCCAAGCATCGATCATTAGTCAATATAAAAACATCTTACAAAATGGTTATAACCCGGCACGCAGTGGAGATTTCATGTTGTTATTAAAACCCCAATGGCTGATCGGTTATAAAACCGGAACCTCGCATAGCACCGTATATGTGTATGATACCCATGTGCCATTATTGTTTTATGGTTGGAAAGTTAAGCCTCAAGAGATAAGTACACGAACAGAAATAAGTGACATATCCACGACACTAGCGAATTGGCTGAATTGCATGGAACCTTCAGGCAGTATTGGTCGGGTAATTCAAACTAAGTAGACCATTAATTATATTATTTAAAGATTTATACCTAATTTAGAGGTCAATTTTTGAACTAAATCAAGAAAGTAGCTATATGAAAATTGCGGTAGTTGGAACAGGATATGTAGGACTCGTAACAGGAACTTGTTTTGCAGAAACAGGAAATCATGTAACCTGTGTTGATATTAATGAAGCAAAAATCAAGCAGATGCAGGATGGGATTGTTCCTATCTATGAACCCGGCTTGGAGGATATGTTTCATCGGAATGTAAATGAAGGCCGATTAAACTTTACGACTTCTTTGTCTGAAGGTATTGAAGGCGCGAAAGTGATCTTTTTAGCATTGCCAACGCCTCCAGGAGAAGATGGTTCTGCCGACTTAAAATACATTTTAAAAGTTGCTCATGATTTAGGCCCCTTGTTGAAGGATTATACTGTAATCATCGACAAGAGTACTGTACCCGTAGGAACATCAGAATTAGTACATACTGCTATCTCAAAAGAGGCAAAAGTACCTTTTGATGTTGTATCTAATCCAGAATTTTTACGTGAAGGGGTTGCAGTGGAAGATTTTATGAAACCTGATCGCGTGGTGATTGGAACACAATCAGATCGTGCAAAAGAATTAATGAGCAAATTATATGCACCATTGGTTCGTCAGGGGAATCCGATCATTTTTATGGATGAGCGTTCAGCTGAAATGACCAAATATGCGGCCAACGCGTTTTTGGCTACGAAGATTACGTTCATGAATGAGATTGCCAACTTATGTGAGAAAGTTGGAGCCAACGTAGACGACATACGCAGAGGTATTGGAACAGACTCACGTATCGGCAAGCGTTTCTTATTCGCTGGAATCGGCTATGGGGGTTCATGTTTCCCTAAAGATGTTCAAGCATTAGCGAAGACTTCTGAGGAAAACGATTACCAATTCCACATTTTGGATTCGGTGATGCGGGTGAATGAATTACAAAAGACGAAATTGATGCCCTATATTCAGGGACATTTCAAAAATGATTTAGCGGGTAAAACGATCGGCATTTGGGGATTAGCATTTAAGCCATATACAGATGATATTCGTGAGGCTCCTGCCTTGTATAACATTGAAGCCTTAATAGCCTTAGGATGTAAAGTACGCGTGTATGACCCTGAGGCGATGAAAAACGTACGAGAGCAAATTGGTGATATCGTGGAATATTCAAAAACTCCTTATGATGCCATTGATGGGGCTGATGCCTTATTAATTGTTACGGAGTGGCCACAATTCAGAACGCCGGATTTCGACCGCATGGAAACGCTTTTGAAAAACAAAGTCATTTTTGATGGTCGGAACTTATACGAATTACCACAAATGCAAGAATTAGGTTACACGTACTATTCAGTAGGTCGCCAATCAGTTAACTAATTGTCATGAAAAGAATATTAATAACAGGAGGAGCCGGTTTCTTAGGCTCTCATTTGTGTGATCGATTTATCAAAGAAGGCTACCATGTGATTGCCATGGATAATTTGATTACGGGTGATTTGAAGAATATTGAGCATTTGTTCAAATTAGAACATTTTGAATTCTACCACCATGACGTGTCTAAATTTATTCACGTTCCGGGCGAGTTAGACTACATCTTACATTTTGCGTCTCCTGCATCTCCGATTGATTATTTAAAGATCCCGATTCAAACCTTGAAGGTAGGTTCATTGGGAATTCATAATTGTTTGGGATTAGCACGCGTTAAAAACGCACGCGTTTTAATCGCTTCTACTTCTGAGGTATATGGTGACCCTACAGTTCATCCACAACCGGAAGAATATTGGGGAAATGTTAACCCCGTAGGACCGCGTGGAGTGTACGATGAAGCCAAACGTTTCCAAGAAGCGATGACGATGGCCTATCATACTTATCATGGCTTAGAAACACGTATTGTTCGTATATTCAACACTTATGGACCTCGTATGCGTCTGAATGACGGCCGTGTATTGCCAGCGTTCATTGGACAAGCATTGCGAGGAGAAGATTTAACGATGTTTGGTGATGGATCTCAAACTCGTGCTTTCTGCTTCGTAGATGATTTAGTGGAAGGTATTTATCGTTTGTTATTGAGTGATTATCCGCACCCGGTAAATATTGGAAATCCGGATGAAATCACGATTAAGGAATTTGGTGAGGAAATTATCAAATTGACAGGCACAAGCCAAAAGTTAATTTCACTTCCTTTGCCTACGGACGATCCGAAACAACGTAAACCGGACATTACCAAAGCTAAATCGATTCTCGGTTGGGAACCCAAAATATCCCGTGCTGAAGGACTTAAAATCACTTACGAATACTTTAAGTCATTAAGCCCGGAAGATTTACATCGAATGGCACATCATAAAGAGTTTTAGTTTAAAGACCGGTTTCCCCGGTCTTTTTTTTGCCATTTATCTGTAGAGACGCGATACTTCGCGACTGAAAACCCATATTGTAGAGACGCGATACTTCGCGTCTGAAAACCCATACTGTAGAGACGCGATACTTCGCGACTGAAAACCCATATTGTAGAGACGCGATACTTCGCGTCTGAAAACCCATACTGTAGAGACGCGATACTTCGCGTCTGAAACCAATAGTTTGACTAAAAAGACGCGAAGTATCGCGTCTCTACAATCAAAGGAATCGGCGTAAGAGCGCCTCAAACTTTGGCAATCTTGAAAGGTTTACCAAAGAAATAGACGCGAGGTATCGCGTCTCTACAATCAAAGGAATCGGCGTGAGAACGCCTCAAACTTTGGCAATCCTGAAAGGTTTGCCAAAGAAAATTTACAAACAAAAAAGGCTGCTCTTTCGAGCAGCCTTTTTATTTCGGTTTTGGAATATCTTAGTTGAAGATATAACGGATACCGAATTGTGCTTGCCAACGAGATCCTAAACCAAAGTTACGTTGG
>JAHEAY010000055.1 GCA_024642485.1 Cytophagaceae bacterium | reverse complement strand
GCAATTAATTGCGTCACTTGAGAACCAAAGTCGAGGATAATAATTTTTTCCGCCATAAAGCCTTTTGCTTAAAAATAAACGGCAAAGGTCGCAATTTCTAGGCAAAAACCGAAAACTAATCTTGATAAATTAAGTAACGCTTCCGCATTTCTTTATATACGTCCAAGGCAGGCTTCCATGAGGAACGAATTTCTTGCTCGGATTTTCCTGCCAACAAAGCTAAACGAAGGCTATCGGTCCCCGCCAATTTATCAAAAAAGGAAGGAGATGTAAAAAAACTTTCTTGCCGACCGGTCTTCTCAAACATCTCGATCAAATAGCTCAAACTAAATCCTAGTTTTCGGGTAGATACCGTTCGTAAATCTTTGCCATAACATAATTGCCCTTTTAAAGGAGGATCCATCGCACCTGGAAGTGGCGTTGGGGTAAAACGATATTCCCCTGCCGCTGGGTTTGGCGTACCGATCACCTGAAATTGCGTATTTGTTCCACGACCTACACTCACGATGGTGGGTTCAAACAAGCACAAAGAAGGATATAAACCGATCGACTGATCATTGGGTAAATTAGGGGATGGCGCGATGGGTACATGCACGTCACTTTTGTGTGTATATGATGCAACAGGAATCACTTGAAGGTCACATACAACTTTATTGGCGAGCCAACCTTCTCCATTCAGCATTTGGGCATACTCGCCCATCGTCAATCCGTGTACGATAGGAATCGCAGTTAAGCCAACAAAAGAGGCAAATTTACTCGGATCCAACACGGGTCCATCCACATAATGTCCATTGGGATTTGGGCGATCTAAGACGAGCAATTTGACTTTGTTTTCTGCACAGGCTTCTTGAACATATAAAAGCGTCGAGCTATAGGTATAAAAACGTGTCCCTACATCTTGAATATCAAAAATCACGACATCGATGCCTTGTAAATCCTCTGGTATAGGTTTCTTATGTTTTCCATACAAGGAAACCAAAGCTAAACCCGTTTTCGAATCCACCTCATTATCTATGTGCGCACCCGCATCCGCCGTTCCGCGAAAACCATGTTCAGGGGCGAAAATTCGTTTGACCTGAATACCTAAGGATAAAAGACTGTCGGCCAAATGCGTATTCCCAATCATGGACGTATGATTGACCACCAATGCGACCTGTTTGCCTTGTAAGATAGGCAAATAGGATTTCGTCTGATAAGCTCCGGGAATAGCTTGACTATAAGCGATTTGGCTAAAGCCAAAAAACAATACGAAGATTAGTTTGTAGTTTCGAAGCAATCCCATTTTCTTTGCGCGTTGGTTTAGATTGACCAAATATCCGATAAAATTTAGAAATAAGAAACCGGTGAATTTCCCATTATTTATTGCCAGGCGAATTCGAAGCACGCAAGACACCTCTTTTTCCAAAACGGTGACCTATGTGGGTATCGGAACGATTGCCCTGGGCGCCGGAATCATTTTAATTGCCTTTTCGATTCTTTTCGGATTCAAAAAAGCGATTCTCAATAAGATGATCAGCTTTTCTGGCGATATGCGCGTCTCACAAATCTCTGCCAATCACTCGCTTTCCGAATCTCCGATGTCCCGAAATTTAGCATGGGAGAAGCAAATTAGATCGATTAATGGCGTCGACCACCTGCAAGCACATGTTCAAAAACCGGGCATTATCGTTGGCAAAGAAAATATGTCAGGCGTCGTGATTAAAGGCATTGGCTCCGATATGCCCCAAACGCAAATTCAAGCCAACATGCTTGTCGGCAGTTCAACGATTAAAAACCCACAAGATATTATCCTCAGTAAGAGTTTGGCGAAACAACTCAAGGTGAAACTCAATCAATCGTTGATTCTATATTTTTTAAGCCAACCGGAAAGGCCGCGTAAAGTACATATAAGCGGGATTTATGAAACAGGACTCGAGGAAATGGATAAGCTCATGGTATTAGCAGATCGCGCTTGGGTTCAAAAAATGAATCAATGGACGGCAGATTCCATCGGCACCTATGAAATCCATTTGGCTAAATCCATTTCGCCGCAAAGTATCTTGAACACCTTACCGCACGATTGGAAATTAGAAACGAGCGAAGAATTGTATCCCGCACTTTATGATTGGATGAAAATGCTCGACCGCAACATCATCATTTTCATCAGTTTATTGATGCTCGTTGCCTGCTTTAATCTAATCGCCACCTTATGGGTATTGATCATGGAACGCGTTCCCATGATTGGCTTATTAAGCGCTTTAGGCGCTAGCCAAAAACAAATTAGAAACATATTCTGGTGGAATGGGTTCTTCATCTTGCTACGGGGTTTAGGATTTGCCAATGTATTGGCCGCGGGATTTTGTTATTTACAAGCGACTTACCAACTGATCCCCTTGGATCCTGAGAATTATTACATGTCGGCCGTTCCCATCGAATGGGACGCCATCACCTGGATCTTGGTCAACCTAGGTACCATGTTGCTCGTGAGTGTCATGATTTACATTCCGACCCAATTGATCAAAAAAAATGAATTAAAAGATGCGATTAATTATAAAAATTAGCCTGTTTTGTTTAGTCTTTACGGCTAGTTGGGGTCAAGGAATTCGTTACCACGTGGATTTGCAGCACATTCAGCATGACCGTGTTCCCGTGCAAGTAACGCTGCCCAAACAACAGACCAATAGCATCGTTTTTTCATTTCCCAAACAGGTTCCCGGAACCTATTCGAATTATGATTTTGGCAGATACATTCAAGATTTTAAAGCTATCGCGAAGGATGGAAAAAGTCTCCCCGTAAAACAAAAAAACGTCAATCAATACCAAATTGAGCAATCGAATTTACTCGACCACATCAGCTATTCGGTGAATGACACCTGGGATAGCCCGGAAATCAAAGGAGAATACATCTTTGAACCCGCAGGGACAAACATTCAAGCAGATACGATGGTTGCATTCAATGTGCATGGATTTTTAGGCTATGTAGAAGGTCAATCTACCCTACCGGTACAGCTAAGCATTGACAAGCCAAGCCAGTTATTTGGATCTACTTCTTTGGTCAATACAGGCAAAGGGAATATGGATGTTTTTACGAGTCCCAATTATCAAAGCTTGGTGGACGCGCCCATTATGTATTCGGAAGCGGATACGACCAACTTACAATTTGGCGACACACAAATCCTGGTATCTGTCTACTCACCTAACCACACGATAAGCGCGAAACAAATCGCCGAAAACATTCGCCCTATGTTGATTGCGCAACGCAATTATCTAGGGGGTAAATTTCCCGTGAAGCGTTATGCATTCATCATTGTACTTTCTGATAATCTGAAAGGAGGAAGTTTTGGCGCTTTGGAACATAGTCATTCCTCTTTCTACTATTTACCTGAGGGGACGATTGACCAATTAGGCCAAACGATTCGCGATGTGTGTGCACATGAATTTTTCCACATCATCACGCCGCTGTCCATCCACTCGGAGGAAATTGGGAATTTTGATTTTATGAATCCAAAGATGTCTCAGCACCTATGGCTCTACGAAGGTCTAACTGAATATGCTGCCCATCACATGCAATTGCAAGGAAAATTGATCGATAGCGATGCTTTCTTCCGCACCATTCAGGAAAAGAAAGAAACCATGGAGATGCAATTCAAACAAGATGTTTCCTTTACCAATATGAGTAAACAAGTCCTAGGGAAATATAAGGATCAATATGCCAATGTATACCAAAAAGGTGCCTTGATCGGGTTTGGATTGGATTTGACATTACGCCAATTAAGCCATGGCAAATGGAATAACCAATTGTTGCTTCAAGCCTTATCCAAGGAATTTGGGCCTACGAAATCCTTTCAAGACGATCAACTATTTGATAAAATCATTCAGATTACGAAACTCCCTGGCCTCAAAGAGTTTTTCAATGCTTACGTAGCAGGAACTCAGCCATTACCTATCGAATCCTGGTTACAGCAATTGGGGTATACGTGGGATACGAACCAACAGGAGGATGCAAAAACAATGGGCTTTGATCCGCAGGGATTATCGATCAATACAGAAACCAAAAGGGCTATCATTCAATCAAGCTCAGCCATTAATTCCCTGGGGAAGCTAATGGGAATGCAAGCAAAAGATGAGTTGGTCGCTATTAATGGCCTACCTACCGACATCGAAAACTTCGTTAAGAACACGCAGAAAATCCTGCAAATCATTCAACCCGGTGATACCTTGGCCTGGGATATAGCGCGTAAAGGTGCTGATGGAAATTTCCAAACGATGCATTTGAAAGCTCCTTATTTTGTGATTCAGCAAGCTAGCCGACAAGCCATCCGACCTGTTAAAAATCCAAGCAAAGAACAATTAGACTTACGAGCTAATTGGATGCAATAAAAAATCCCCGGCGATGTCGCCGAGGATTCTTAATTTACTGAGGTGATTGTGCCTCGACGACCGCAATGGCGACCATGTTGACGATTTCTCGAACACTCGCACCTAATTGAAGTATGTGCGTTGGTTTCCCTAAGCCCAATAAAATAGGACCTACATATTCGATATCGGCTGCTTCCTTCAATAAATTGTAGGCAATATTAGCGGCCGACAAATTCGGGAAGATTAATGTGTTTGCCGTTTCATTACCCAATGCCGCGAAAGGATAATTCTGTTGGCGCAATTCCTTATCGAACGCTAAATGCGCTTGCATCTCCCCATCGATAATCCAATCTGGATGTTTCTCTTGTAAGATTTGAGTAGCCTGACGCATTTTAATGGCATCTACTCCATCGGCTGAACCGAAGTTGGAGTAACTCAATAATGCAATCCTTGGAATGATATTAAATCGCTTCACGGCTTTGGCAGTCAATTCGGTAATCTCGACGATATCCTCAACGCTCGGGTCGAAGTTGACCGTCGTATCCGAAAAGAACAAAGGCCCCTTGTTCGACAACAATAAATACATACCTGATACCTTCTTAACCCCTTTTTGCTTGCCAATAATCTGCAAGGCTGGTCGGATCGATTCCGGATAATTTTTTGTTAAGCCTGAAATCACGCCATCGGCACGATTTGTTTCCAGCATCATCGCGGCGAAATAATTACTCTTCCGCACTTGCTTGTTGGCCTCCCAGCGCGTCACCCCCCTCCGTTTCCGTTTCTCATAGAACAGTTCGGCAAACTCAGCAATTAGGTCAGCATTATCGGCATGTTTAAAATCTAGGATTTCAGTATTCCCTAGATCCAAATGATTCTCCGTGCAAATGGCTTGAATCTTTTCGCGGGAGCCTAATAAGATTGGCTTGGCAATTCCTTCGTCGAGCACCTCGCGAACCGCTTTCAAAACCTTTAAGTTCTCCGCATCCGCAAATAAAATACGTTTCGGTTTGCTCTTCGCCCGCTTCAGGATAAACTTCATGACTTGGTTATCCAAGCCGAGGCGTTTCGCTAATTGTAATTCATAGGCCTCCCAATTTGTGATCGGTTTTGTCGCAACACCAGACTCCATCGCTGCTTTTGCAACTGCCATGGAAACCGTCGTGATGAGACGTGGATCAACAGGTTTAGGAATGATGTAATCAGGACCAAATGACAAGCTCTTTTCATTGTAGGCCAAATTCACGATATCAGGAACTGGCTTTTTCGCCAAGCAAGCGAGCGCTTTGGCTGCGGCCAATTTCATTTCATCATTAATCTCGGTTGCCCGGACATCGAGCGCCCCACGGAAAATGAATGGAAATCCTAAGACATTGTTCACTTGATTTGGAAAATCCGAACGGCCTGTGGCCATGATGAGATCCTCACGAACGGCTTTTGCTTCCTCATATCCGATTTCCGGGGTAGGGTTTGCCATCGCAAAAACTATCGGTTGGGCCGCCATTGTCGCAACCATTTCCGGCTTTAAAATATTGCCCACCGACAAGCCTAAAAAGACATCCGCACCTTGCATCGCTTCTGCTAATGTCACCAGTTTACCGGCAGGGCCCGCCAACGGAGCGACATAGGGATTTAAATCGGTACGATCTTTGGATACCAATCCGTCTTTATCAAAAATGTAGAAATTCTCAATACGGGCACCCAATTTCAAGTAGAGTTTCACACAGGAAATAGCAGCTGCACCTGCACCTGAGATCACAAAACGTGCATCTTCGATGTTCTTCCCTACAATCTCCAAGGCATTAATCAAGGCTGCCGAAGAAATAATGGCCGTACCATGCTGGTCATCGTGCATGATCGGAATCTTAAGGCGCTTCTTTAATTTATCTTCAATCTCAAAGCATTCGGGACTCTTAATGTCTTCTAAGTTAATCCCGCCGAAGGTAGGTTCTAAGTTGACCACCGTTTCCACGAACTGATCGGGATCCGTGCAAGCCAATTCTAAATCAAATACATCGATATCCGAGAATACTTTGAAAAGCACCCCCTTCCCTTCCATGACCGGTTTACTGGCTTCTGGACCGATGTTTCCCAAACCAAGAACGGCCGTACCGTTGGAGATAACACCTACCAAATTACCTTTGGCCGTGTAATCATATACTTTTTCAATGTTGGCCGCAATCTCCAAGCAGGGTTCGGCAACTCCGGGGGAATAAGCAAGTGATAAATCCCGTTGGGTTGCTGTAGATTTTGTTGGTTTTACTTCGATTTTCCCCGGTTTCCCACCTGCGTGGTATTCGAGGGCATCTTCTTTTAAAATGGATGAAGTGGACATAAACGTTTATAAATTAGGCTTCTGGTTGATGAAATTCTCCTTCGTGTTTGGCGAGCCAAATGGTGGCTACCCCGTTTCCAATAAAATTGGTGATGGCGCGGGCTTCCGACATGAATCGGTCCACACCTAGTAATAATGCGAGACCTTCCAATGGAATAACCTGCAAGGCGCTTAGCGTAGAGGCTAATACCACAAAACCACTACCCGTAACACCGGCAGCGCCTTTGGAAGTAACCATCAATACGCCAATGATGGTTAATAATTGTTCAAAACTTAATTGGATTCCATATACCTGAGCTAAAAACAAAGTGGCCATGGACAAATAAATACTCGTTCCATCGAGGTTAAACGAATAACCGGCAGGAACAACAAGTCCCACGACCGATTTGGAACAACCCATGCGTTCCAATTTTTTCATTAAGGAAGGCAAAGCCGCTTCAGAAGATGAGGTTCCTAAAACGATCAACAATTCTTCTTTGATGTAATTCAAAAATGCGGTAATTCGTTCTCCACAACTACGCATGATGAGGGCCAACACGACAAAAATAAAGATTCCCATCGTCGCATAAACGGAAACCATTAGTTTAGCGAGCGGCAATAACGAATGAATTCCAAATTTACCGATTGTGTAAGCCATTCCGCCTAAAGCACCCAAAGGAGCTAAATACATCACCTTTTTCAAGCCCCAGAAAACCCAATGTTCCGCTTGGTGCATGCCGGCAATCATGCGTGCTTTTCCGCGTACGAAATTTAAAAAGGAGCCAAAAAACAAAGAGAAGCCTAAGACCTGAATGGTGAAATTCTCTTTTAAAAAAATCATCCAACTAAACGAAGCAGCCTTTTGGGTGAACTTGGAGATATCCCCACCGGCAATTTCCGACCGAATTACCCCCTCGCCAGGAGTTAATAAATGCGAAACGCCCAATCCAATAATCAAGGCCAAAGTCGTTACGATTTCAAAGTACAATAAAGCTTTACCTCCTACACGACCCACCTTTTTTAAATTCCCCATGTTGACAATCCCTAAACTGATCGTCAAGAAGATAATGGGATGAATGAATAATTTGACTAAACTGATAAAAACACCCGAGAGCACCTCGCTCAAGGTCTTACCGATGGAAATTTCGGTACCTAAGAACGTATAACTGACTTTCTCCGCTAAGACGGTGTGTAAGGCTATTTCAGGAAAAAAATGACCGACTAATACACCAATCAGAATAGATAACAGAACCCAGAATGTTAGATTATGTGTAATATTTTTACGAATCATACGTTAAAGCGAGGTTATCTAACAAATGTAAGGAACAAAAAGGAGAAATTCGAGGTTTGCGATTGTAAGCTTATTTACCGAAATTTACAGACTCATTTTATTCCAATTTTTACCTATGTCGAATTCCATTAAGTGCCTTATTATCGGGTCGGGTCCAGCGGGTTATACCGCCGCAATTTATGCTTCACGTGCAGGTTTACAGCCTGTGATGTATCAAGGT
>JAHEAY010000005.1 GCA_024642485.1 Cytophagaceae bacterium | reverse complement strand
TATTGATTCACCCAATCATCCAAGAATTTAGAGGGGTTGGATTGATGATTGCTGTAGAAATGCAAGATTTCAAAACGGTGAAAGCGGTAATTGATGAATGCATTTTAAATGGCTTAATCACAGACTGGTTCCTATTTTGCGACAACTCCTTACGCATTGCACCGCCTTTGGTCATCACAAATGAGGAAATAAAAATGGCTTGCAACATCTTGTTACAAGCCATGGATAAAGTCTATAAAAGCTAATTAAGCGTGCTTTAACAAGGTTTCTGCCAAAACTGATTTTGGAATATTTCCACCAACTAAACGCTCAACCATTTCGCCATTTTTGAATACCATCAATGTAGGAATTGAACGAATTCCCAACGATGCAGGTACTGCTGAATTCGCATCTACATTCATTTTAGCTACAACCGCTTGTCCTTCTACATCTCCCGCTAACTCTTCTACGATTGGTCCAATCATTTTACAAGGTCCACACCATTCAGCCCAAAAATCGACTAATACTGGTGTAGGTCCACTAATTAATTCTTGAAAGTTGGCATCCGTTGCCTCTACGTATTTTCCCATTTTCTATTTTATTTTAAAATTCAAAATTATAACATTTCAGGTATAAGAATTAGTTCCCGACAAATTATTTATGAAATTAATCGAAAACCAACTTTTTCTAAACCCAATAAATCCGCGATTAAAGATTTACCAATCCGAATCTGCATTTTCCTTGATAAAAAATCCATTTGAATCTGTTCATCTTCATCGAATACCTCAATAACCAATTTCTTATTGCCTTTGTTTCGTTCTAGCACATCATATAGATTATCCATTAAGGCAGGATTCAAATGCTTTAAATGTAAGGAAAGCTTCATTTCTTTGGTACGTTCCTCTAAAACCTCAGATAATAACTCAATGGATTGAATCTTAAAGACCATTTGTTCCATGTAGCGATTCTTTTGTTGATAAGACCCCTGAATAAATAACATCCGATCTTGGCCAATAAAACGCTCAAATTCAATATAATCTTTCCCAAACAAAGCAAATTCATAATTCCCTGAATAATCTTCCAAGGTGAAAATCATGAATTGATTTCCATTGGCAGATGTACGAACATTCATCTTGGATACAATCCCAGCCACTGATTGAACAGCACCTGGCTTCGAATCTAACTGAACAACCGTTGAATTGGTAAAATTTTGAATCTCAACTTTATATTCATCCAAAGGATGCCCTGAAATGTAAACGCCCACAACTTCCTTCTCATTCTTTAATTGCTCCATCACAGACCATGTTTCAGAGACAGGTAATCGAGGCTTCGCGATATCATTTCCCGTTCCTGCACCTAAATCGCCGAACAAGGATTGCGTTGCCTCAGCTTTTAACTCTGCCATACGAGAAGCATATCGAACAATTTTATCAATAAACGAGGTACCATCCTCCATCGCAAAATAATGCGAACGCTGAACTTCTTCGAAACAATCAAAAGCGCCAGCTAAAGCCAAGGACTCCATACTGCGCTTATTTACTTGACGAACATTGACCCTAGAAACAAAATCATAGATATCCTTGTATTCACCATTTTGCGTCCTTTCCTCCACAATAGCATCTACGGCAGCTTCTCCAACACCTTTAATCGCACCTAATCCAAATCGGATGTGGCCTTTCTTATTGACCGCAAAAGAACGCGATGATTCGTTCACATCAGGGACCAACAAAGGAATTCCCATGCGTTTACACTCATCCATGAAGAAGGTAATCTTTTCAATATTTCCCAAAGAATTGGAAAGTACCGCCGCCATGAACTCAGAAGGGTAATTTGCCTTTAAATATCCTGTTTGGTAAGCTACTAATCCATAACAAGTCGAGTGAGATTTATTGAAGGCATATTGCGCAAAGGCTTCCCAGTCGGTCCAAATCTTCTCCAATTTCGGCGCAGGGTGATTATTGGCTTGTCCACCTTCCATGAACTTGCCTTTCATCTTATCGATTGTCGCTTTATCTTTCTTTCCCATCGCTTTACGCAACACATCGGCATCTCCTTTGGAGAAATTGGCCAATTTCTGCGATAGCAACATCACTTGCTCTTGATAAACCGTAATCCCATAAGTATCATTCAGATACTCTTCCATCTCAGGCAAATCGTATTCAATCGCTTCTCGACCGTGCTTACGAGCAATGTAATTCGGGATATAGACCATTGGACCTGGACGGAACAAGGCATTCATCGCAATTAAATCCGAAAATTGATCGGGCTTTAAGTCACGTAAATGCTTTTGCATACCCGGAGATTCAAATTGGAACGTCCCATTTGTTTCTGCTCGTTGGTATAATTCGAAAGTCGCTTTATCATCCAGAGGCAAATCATCCAACACGATCGTCACGCCATGATTTTGCTTAATTAAGCGAACAGCCTCCTTTAATATAGATAGGGTTTTAAGTCCCAAAAAGTCCATCTTAATGACACCCGCATTCTCAATTACAGAGCCGTCATATTGTGTAATCAACAAGGCCACATCTTTTGAGGCCGCTACAGGTAAAATATCTGTTAAATCAGACGGTGCAATGATAATACCTGCCGCATGAATCCCCGTTCCTCGAACAGAACCCTCCAAAACCAATGCATTTTCAATGACCGTGGCAGGTAATCCGCCTGATTCTTTGATTTGACGCAATTGCTTCACTTGCTCAATCTCCTCTGGATTCAAGCCTTCCTTATCAGCTAAACTTTTATCCCCATTTAAAGGCGCATTAAAAATACGCTCCAAAGTGATTTTCGGTTTTTCTGGCACTAATTTGGCTAATGCATTTGATTCCGATAACGGTAAATCCAATACACGAGCAACATCTTTAATGGACATTTTAGCAGCCATCGTGCCATACGTCGCAATATGAGCCACCTGATTCTTGCCGTATTTGTCCACGACGTAATCAATGACTTTTTGTCGGCCTTCATCATCAAAGTCCGTATCAATATCGGGCAATGACTTCCGATCTGGATTTAAAAAACGCTCAAAAAGGAGATTGTATTTAATGGGATCAATATTGGTAATCCCTAAACAATAAGCTACCACAGAACCTGCGGCAGATCCCCGACCAGGCCCTACGTAAACACCAAGATCACGGCCCGCTTGAATAAAATCAGCTACAATCAAAAAGTAACCCGCAAAACCCATGGTTCGGATTGTATATAATTCAAAGCGAAGACGTTCCTCAACCACCTGATCGATATCCACATAGCGCTTTTTCGCACCTTCCATGGTCAAATGCTCCAAATAATCATCCTGCGATTGGAAATTCGTAGGTATCTGGAAATTGGGCAACATGACATCCTTGGTTAATTTCAAGGTTTCTACTTTGCCAACAATCTCATTGGTATTATCAATGGCCTCAGGAACATGTGACCACAATTTGGTCATTTCTTCCGTTGTCTTGAAATAGAACTGGTCATTGTAAAAAGCAAAACGCTTGCCTTTCATCTCAGACCCATCATCGATATCCTTGTAAGTAGGAGTGGCCTGCTTTTCGCCTGTGTTGATACACAATAGGATATCGTGGGCATTGGCATCTTTTTGGTCCAAATAATGACTGTCATTGGAGGCAATCACTTTCACATTATACTTCTTCGCAAACTTTAACAATACCTCGTTAACCGTCTGTTGCTCAGGGATATGGTGATTCTGCACTTCGATGTAATAATCTTCACCAAAGAGATCCAACCACCATTTAAATTCCTTTTCAGCTTCTTCTTCGCCAGATCGAAGAATTGCTTGTGGTACTGATGCGCCTAGGCAACAGGTGGTAGCAATCAGACCTTTATGGTATTTTAAAACAAGCTCTTTATCAATTCGAGGGTATTTGGAATACATTCCTTCCATAAAACCCAATGAACAAAGCTTGACTAAGTTCTGATACCCTTCTGGATTCTTGGCAAGAAATAATTGGTGGTAACGCTTATCCTTTTGCTCCTTCGTAAAACTCTGTTTATGTCGGTCGGTAACTAAATAAAATTCACAACCCACAATCGGTTTAACACCTTGTTTACCTGCTTCAGCAACAAATTGAAATACCCCAAACATATTACCGTGATCGGTAATCGCTACCGCCGGCATATTATCTGCTTTGGCCTTTTTAAACATCGACGAGATCTTCGATGCACCATCCAATAATGAAAACTGCGAGTGATTATGTAAATGCGAGAATTGCATGTATTAAATGGTATTAAAAGGGTTCTTTATCAAAAAATGTTGCATTCAAAAAATCAAGAAAAGGCTTCATCACCTGTGAGTCTTTCATTAACTGAGAAATAAAATCAGGTGATTGTATTTCATTGTCGGTATAATGCTTCCAATAAAACAATTGTTTTCTACGTAAATAAGGTGCATCCTCCGGAGTAGGATCAAATCCCTTGGGAACTTTTTGTAGCATTTCCCCTTCAGCTGTTCCAAATGTGGAAACGAATTGGGTAGACTCAACAATCTTTCGCAGTGCCGCTCCATTATAATCTACTTCCTGACGGTATTTAGCCATTTGATCAGGTGTTGGACTGTACATTCCGCCTCCTAAAAAAGACTTACCACCTGGTTCAATATGAAGGTAATAATCCATAAATCCTGAGCGTCGCCCACCTTCTGAAAAACTCGCAGAAAACCAGGTCTTGTAAGGTTCTTTATTTTTAGAAAATCGTACATCCCGATAAATTCGATAGGAGCAATGCTTCCTTTCAACCCCAACCATGTTTTCAAATTCACTGTAAGATAAGATGAGCGAATCGATTAGTTTATCAAAATTCCCTTTTTCAACATCATATAAAGATTTATTAGCTGCAAACCATTCGCGTGAATTGTTCGCCTTTAAATCAGACAAAAAGCTTAAAAGACCCGGGGAGATGGACATGAGAAACCGCTAAAATTTAGGTAAACGAAATTAGCGAAAAATTAGCAGAAAGCACAGGGGAGAAGTTCACATTTTGGTGACAAAAAATATATTGGGAGAATTGAATGAATTTCCTGATTTTTGTAAAATTTTTATCTCGTATATGCGCATTTTAACTGGTATTCAATCTTCAGGAAAACCCCATTTAGGCAATATTTTAGGAGCAATCATGCCTGCTATTGAACTTTCCAAACAGACTGGAAATGAATCTTTTTTATTTATAGCCGATTTACATACGCTTACAAGCTTACGTGATGGGGAACAAATTCGCGCAAACACCTTATCCATAGCAGCCGCTTGGCTAGCATTTGGTTTTGATACAGATAAAAATTATTTCTATCGTCAATCGAAATTAGCCAGCTACCATACCGAAATCATGTGGTATTTGAACTGTGTAACACCTTATCCGATGTTGGCAAACGCCCACAGCTTCAAGGATAAATCCACACAAATGGCAAATGTTAACGCAGGTCTATTTACTTATCCCGTTTTACAAGCGGCTGACATTGTTTTATATGATGCAGAATTGATTCCGGTGGGAAAAGACCAGCGCCAGCACATTGAAATGACGCGAGATATTGCAGGTACATTTAATCGGATGGCCGAAAAGGATATTTTTGTTATTCCAGAAGCATCAATCAATGAATCCGTGATGACGATTCCGGGCATTGATGGGAATAAAATGAGTAAATCACTCAATAATTACATTGATATATTTTTACCAGAAAAGGATTTATTAAAACAGATCAAAAAAATCGAATCGGATTCAACGCCCTTGGAAGATCCGAAAGATCCAGATAACGATATTACGTTCAAATTATACCAACTCATTGCGACGCCTGAACAAACGGCAGAAATGCGGCAAAATTATTTAGCTGGAGGTTATGGTTATGGACATGCCAAACAAGCATTGCACGCTTTGATGCTCGAATATTTCAAAGAGGCGCGTGAAAAATTCGATTATTACATGAATAATCCCGTTTTGATTGAAGAAAAATTAGAAATAGGAGAACGTAAAGTGGAACCCATTGCAGCCGCAACACTTTCACGTGTTCGTGAGGTATTTAAATTTTAAATCATGTTTCCAGCTTGGGATGAAAGCTTATTTAAATTGATCAATGAATGGCACAGCGATTCAAGTGATACATTTATGATTTTTCTGTCCGACAAATATGTCTGGATTCCCCTTTATGCGGTTTTGATTTGGAAAATATACCAAAGCAATCAAAAAGCGATCAAAGCTGCATTACTCTATATTGTCTTTTCTATACTTTGGGCGGACCAAATTTCATCTAGCGTATTAAAACCTTGGATTAAACGCCTCAGGCCTAGCCATGTTGAAGCTTTTCAATCATGGATTCACACACCGAATGGGGCAGGAGGGCTTTACGGTTTTTGTTCCTCACATGCAGCAAATGCCTTTGCCGTGGCGATGTGTTTCTATTTATTAACTCAGAACAAACGGATTAGTATTCCTTTATTTATTTGGGCTACACTTGTATCCTTCAGTCGCATCTACTTAGGTGTTCATTATCCTATTGATGTACTTACAGGAGCCATGGTAGGCTTATCAGGTGCATTTTTCTTAAAAAAACTCGTTTACGACAAATTAACGAGAAACTCATAGGTATTAATTCCATCTGCCCAATCATCCAAAGCAGGCATCTGAGCCTGACCGAAAGGAATTGCCTTTTGGCCTACTACACATTGAATCTTTTCTGCATGTTGATTAAGCCAAGATTCCAAAGCTTCCGTTGAATCATACCGATGCACATGTATTACGCCTACAGGAGAAACGAGCTCTTCACTTTCGGTAACAATTACATTCCCTAAATCAAAGTGAGGTATTTGATTCAATAGCATCAACGTCTTGTGATATTGATAGTTATTCGAATACTTGGTATGATCCAATACCCAACCTACCTGGGTTAATACATCAAATAAAGGAATTAAATCAAAGGATTCTGGCATGGCGATTGTTGACACATTCCGACAACCCAAACCATAATAAGTAAAGATATCAGTAGCAAGACCTTCAAAATCAGACTTCGTTTCATTTCCTGTCAAAACAGCAACGGAACTACGATTCTTACGTATGATATGAGGAATCTTAGCAAAATAATTAGAAAAATAGGAAGAAGAGAAGTCGGAACCCGTCGCAATCACAGCATCTACTGAAGGTAAGCGATCTACAACTTCGATGACAACACTTGCGTCAACGGAACGAATTGCATCAATATACAACATCATCAGTGCCTTATCTTGGGAACTGAGTTTAAGCACAGGTTTGTGACCTGCCGCAATTACCATTAATAAATCATGTAATCCCACGGCTGGAAGATTGCCTGAAAGAATTAAGCCAACACGTTTGGGGGATTGAGAGGAAGCATGCTGCTTTTCAAAAAACTTTTCCCAACTAAGGGCATTAAAAAATTGCTGATCAATCGCATCCATGGCATTTCGAATTAAATAATCCGAAAACCACGCGTTCTCATTTTTAGCCTTTTCTACAAATAGTTCAATTTTTTCTTTGTTGGATGAATCCTTAAAAAAAGCTTGCAAACCTAGAACCAAGGATATAAAACGATTATTCAACATATTACAGGGCTTAATTATTATAAAATAACATTACAAAGTTCTTAAAATTTTAGAATACTCTGCATAAATTATATACTATTCAAAACTTCTTGTGTAAATTGCACAAAATTTTTAATACTTGTTATGGCAATTATCATTACAGACGAATGTATTAACTGTGGGGCTTGCGAACCAGAATGCCCAAATACAGCTATTTATGAAGGTGGTGTAGAATGGACTTGGGCCGGCGGAACTGCATTAACTGAAGTAGAATTAGAAGATGGATCTAGTATGGATGCCAAAGCACCTATTGAGCCCATTTCAGAAGAATTCTATTACATAGTTCCTGATAAGTGCACTGAATGTACAGGTTTCCATGAAGAGCCACAGTGTGCGGCGGTTTGCCCAGTAGATTGCTGCGTTCCGGATCCAGACCACGAAGAAGACAAAGAAACATTAGAAGCAAAAAAGGCTTGGTTGCACGCAGAAGCGTAATAACCTTTCAATAATATTTCGATAGAGAGCTCATCAAATGATGGGCTCTTTTTTTTGTCCTAAATATTCACCTCAACTTAAATTTAGAAACATTGCACTTTTCTAATTCAACAATTTTATTCGTTTAATTTTATATTCATTTTTTCAACATTTTTGTAAAACCACAAAAAACAGGTTTAATTTTAACCTATATTTTGAAATATTTTTGAATAATTTTAAAAAATAGGTTTAAAAATATCCAAAAAGACTTGCATCGTAATATTTTTTCCTCAATCTTTGAATCGTAATCAAGCATTTATAAACTTTTAAACAATTCCGCACATGAAGAAATCTATCCTAACAGCTATTTTAGCAGCGACAGCATTTTGTGGATTTTCCCAAGAAAAAGAATCCGAAGCACCTAAGTTTACTTTTTCAGGCTACATTGATTCGTACTATATGTTGAATTTCAACAACCCTACAAATCGAAGCAATTTAGGAGCATCAGGATATGAGCGAGCATTTGATCAAAAATCAAATCAATTCTCATTAGGACTTGTTCAAACGAAATTTGGCTACGCAACAAAAAATTCAGATGTTGTCGTTGACCTAACTTTCGGACCCAATGCAGATTTAGGACAATACGGTAACGTAATCGGGCCATTAGGTGCTGGCAAAGCAACAACTGCTCTAGCAATCAAACAAGCATATTTTAATTGGAAAGCATCAGACAAATTAACGTTGACAGCTGGACAATTTGGCACACACATTGGCTATGAAGTAATTGACGCCCCAGTAAACTACAACTACTCACTTTCTAATTTATTCAACAATGGTCCATTCTATCACATCGGTGCTAAAGCGAATTATGCATTCAGCGACAAATTTTCTGCCATGGTTGGATTGGTCAACAATGTGGATAATCTAAACGATAATAATGCGTCCAAAGGATTAATCTATCAAGTGTTTACTTCCCCAATTGCAGGCTGGAATGTTTATGTTAATGGAATTACATCAAACGAATCAGCACCATTGGCATCTGGCAAAGATGATTCCGGTAGCTACAATTTGTTAGATTTAACAACTTCATACCAAGTTACACCTAAGTATCTTTTAGGATTAAATGCTGCTTACGGATCACAAACAGGTGATTATCAAGGTGGTGGCAATGTAGGAAATAGTAAAACTTGGGGAGGAGTTGCCCTATATTCCAACTATGCATTCACGGATAAATTTAGTGTAGGTGGCCGCTATGAGGTATTCGACAACACATCTGGAGCGCGCGCTTTACGTGCAGCAGATGGCTCAGGAACAGATGTTAGCTCATTTACTCTAACTGCAACATTTACAGCTGCTGATGGCCATTTGTTAATCAAGCCTGAATTACGTTCTGATTCATACAAGACAGCACAATTTGTTGATGGCGATGGAAAAGCACAAAAATCTCAAACAACTTTAGGATTACACTTCATCTATAAATATTAATTTACCCCTTTACTCACCCTTTAATCAGTACGAACATGACTTCACAAAAACCAACATGGATCCCGCTACTTGTATTAGTAGCACTCGCAGTACTTGCATTATTTACGACTTCTGTTCCTGGCGCGATGCCAACAGAAGGTTTAGACACAGGAGATACGGCCTGGATGATTGTAGCCTCAGGCTTAGTACTATTAATGACTCCAGGCTTAGCTTATTTCTACGGTGGTATGGTAAATCACAAAAACGTGATTTCAACGATGTTACAATCGTTTATCGCGATGGGTGTAATTTCCGTAATTTGGATTGTATTCGGATTCTCTTTGGCATTCGGAGATTCTTTAGGAGGTTGGATTGGAGACCCTAGAACATTTTTCATGTTCAACGGCGTGTTTGATCATAAACTATCTTTGGGATCATCTGACCAATTAAAGTTTACCATTCCATTTGCACTATTTGCATTCTTCCAAATGAAATTCGCTGTAATCACTCCGGCGCTTATTTCTGGTGCATTAGCTGAACGTATCAACTTCCGTGCTTTTGTATTATTTATGGTATTATTCTGTGTGGTTGTTTATGCACCTTTAGCACACTGGACATGGCACCCAGACGGATTCCTTTTCAACTTAGGCGTATTGGATTTCGCAGGAGGAACAGTTGTACATATGTCGGCAGGATGGGCAGCCTTAGCAGGTGCGCTTTACTTACGTCGCCGTAAGTCACACATCGAGTCAAACATTTTGCCTCCAGCAAACATTCCATATGTGTTATTAGGAACAGGTTTATTGTGGTTCGGATGGTTCGGCTTTAATGCAGGTTCTGCCGTAGGAGCAAACGGATTAGCCGTAACAGCTTTCGCAACAACACACGTAGCAGCAGCTGCGGCTGGATTATCATGGATCTTATTTGATGTAACTCGTGGTAAAAAAGTTTCTGCATTAGGATTCTGTATCGGAGCTGTAGTAGGTTTAGTAGCTATTACACCAGCTTCAGGGTTTGTTACAGTGCCAGTTGCAATCTTTATTGGTGTAATTGCGGCGATTGTTTCTAACATAGCAGCACACTGGAGAGCTAGTTCAAATTTAGATGATACGTTAGATGTATTTCCTTGCCACGGTTTAGGCGGTATGGTAGGTATGTTGATGACTGGTATTTTCGCAACGACAGCAGTAAACTCGGCAGTAGCAGAACAAGGTTTATTCTACGGAGAAACTGCATTATTCTTTAAGCACTTATTAGCCTTAGCAATCGTTTCAGCATTTGCTTTCGGTTTATCTTACTTATTGTTAATCATCACGGATAAAATTATCCCATTACGTGTTAACGAAGAAGAAGAAAGATTAGGATTGGACATCTCGCAACACGACGAATCGATTGCAGAATAGTTCACACAACAGAGCCGCAAGTAATGGTTCTTGTGGTTTTGTTTCAATCGGAAAGCCGGCGACTTTTAGTTGCTGGCTTTTTTGTTTGATGGACGTTAGACGTTAGCTGAGAGTGAAGAGTGAAGAGTGAAGAGTAAGTTATGAAGCAATAACTTTATCAACGAGTCTTTAGGGAATATTATTTATGCGAACAATTTCAAAGAAATAACAATTCTTACCTAATTAACATAATTCCTAATTTGCAGATAGAAATAAGGAATAAAGTTGGAAAAAAGTTCTAGCAAAACTTACATAAACTCCGGACTTCGGACTAATTACTAACGACTAGCGACTAGCGACTGACGACTAACATCACTTCCCCCTTTACATCACCAGATTCAGTCAATGATTTATAACGGACAGGCTGAATCGTATTGATCAACAATGGATCATATGGAACAGAAACACGCACATAATTCTCTGAGAAACCTTCCATTTGGCCATTTTCAGATGACTCCTCAAACAACACAAGTCCAGTATTTCCCAATTGACTTTCATAGTAGGAATGACGCTTTTTATCAGACAAAATGTGAAGCATCTTAGAGCGTTCAGCCTTTTGCATACCATCAACTTTCGGTTTTATGTCGACAGCATAGGTATTCGCGCGTTCTGAATAAGGAAAAACGTGTAAGTATGAAATATCAAGTTCAGTCAAAAACTGATAGGTTTCCAAAAATAATTCAGGTGTTTCGCCCGGATGCCCAACAATAACATCCACTCCAATACATGCATTTGGCATAACGGAACGAATCAGAGCAACCCGATCTTGGTATAACTCTCGTTGATATCTACGCTTCATCAAACGTAACACTGAATTTGACCCAGATTGCAAAGGAATATGAAAATGTGGAACAAAGCGCTTAGAAGTAGCCAAAAATGAAATCATTTCAGGCGTCAATAAATTGGGCTCAATACTCGAGATACGAAAACGTTCAATCGAAGACTTTTCCTCAATGGCTTGAACCAAATCAAAAAATGTTTCTACACGCTTACCTTGTTGGATTCCAAAATCTCCAATATTAACACCTGTTAATACGATTTCTTTTACTCCATTCGCCGCAATTTCCTCAATCAGCCCTAATACTTTCGCAATTGAATCCGAACGAGATTGTCCTCGAGCTAATGGAATCGTACAATAGGAGCAAGGGTAATCACAGCCGTCTTGAACCTTCAAAAATGTCCTTGTACGATCATTTACACTGTAAGAAGCATGATAATCTAAATCATATCGAATTTCAGAGGCAATTAATTTGGGTAAGTCCTGAACAGTATTGTCGAGATAGGGGAGAATCAATTCCGGCAACTGAAATTTTTCATTTGCCCCAAGTACCAAATCCACCCCAGGAATTGCAGCAATTTCTTCGGGCTTCAATTGTGCATAACAACCAATGATGACTACGGCAGCCGCTGGATTGATTTTTTTTGCTTCACGAACTACTTTTTTACATTTCTTATCCGCTTGTTCAGTAACACTACATGTATTGATTACAAATAAATCAGGACTATCTTGAAATTCCGCACGTACAAAACCAACAGGTTCTAAAGACCGTGCGATGGAGCTTGATTCAGCAAAATTCAACTTACAACCGAGTGTATAAAAAGCAACCTTTTTCATCTAACCAATTCAGGACACAAAATAAAACAAAAATGGCGGGAAAACCCGCCATTTTTAATCATAAAGTATATAAATGCAAGATTAAAACATATTAAACTTTCGCAGTTTTCACCGTTTTGATGATACGAGCTGCTACTTTGTATGGATCTGCCGCCGAATTTGGACGACGATCTTCTAACCAACCTTTCCATCCTTTTTCTACAACTGCAATCGGAATACGAATTGATGCTCCACGATCAGAAACCCCATAAGAGAAATCATGAATCGAAGCAGTTTCGTGCTTTCCTGTTAAACGCATATGGTTATCTGCTCCATAAACTTCAATGTGCTCCTTAACAAACGGGGCAAATGAATTACAAATAGCATCATATGTCTCTTTTTTACCTGCTGTACGCAAAGCTGTATTCGAGAAGTTCGCATGCATTCCAGAACCATTCCAATCCAACTCTCCTAGAGGCTTACAGTGCCAGTTAATTGCTACACCATATTTCTCACCTAAACGCTCTAACAAATAACGACCTAACCAGATTTCATCACCTGCTTGTTTCGCACCTTTGGCAAACATTTGGAATTCCCACTGACCAGCAGCTACCTCCGCGTTAATACCTTCAATATTCAAACCTGCGTCAATACACAAGTCCATATGCTCTTCAATAATCTCACGTCCATATGCATTTTTAGCACCTACTGAACAGTAGTAAGGTCCTTGAGGCTCAGGAAAACCATTTGCTGGAAATCCTAAAGGCTTATTTGTTTCTGGATCCCAAAGGAAATATTCTTGTTCAAAACCGAACCAGAAATCATTATCATCATCTTCAATTGTTGCACGACCGTTTGTTACGTGTGGCGTACCATCAGCATTCAAAACTTCGCACATAACTAAAAAACCATCACGGCGTGCTGGATCTGGACAAACGTAAACGGGCTTCAACAAACAATCAGAAGAACCACCTTCAGCTTGTTGCGTAGAAGAACCATCGAAAGACCACATATCCAAGTCTTCTAATTTTCCACTGAAATTGTTCTCGATCTTTGTCTTAGAACGTAAACTCTGTGTTGGCTTATTGCCATCCAACCAAATGTACTCCAATTTTGATTTAGCCATGATTTTATACTTAATATGATAATAAAAATACTTTTGTACGAAAACTTGATACAAATTTAAACGAGATTTAATGAAAAACAACAGAAAATTTCGAAAAAACACAGAAAATCAAACGACTATTTGCAAAATCCGCAAAAAATCAAATTTATACCTACCCAAATACAATTTAAAAACAGTTCTGACAGCTATGGAAATTCAGACAATATTGGTTAGTTTTAAACTTCAATTCATCTAGATTAATTATGGCTATAACTCGATTTAAAGCACTTGAATTAGCTCAAATGCGCGCAGGAACACCTGTTAAACTACCTACCGAAAAAGTAAGTGATTACTATGGTAGTATGACCTTTAGCGATGAAGTCATGCGATCATTATTGTCACCTGAAGCTTATTTAAAAATCAATACTGCCATTCAAACAGGCTCAAAAATAGATCGTGACGCAGCAGATGAAGTAGCAGCAGCGATGAAATCTTGGGCTATATCCAAAGGAGCTACGCACTACACGCACTGGTTCCAGCCCTTAACGGGTACAACCGCAGAGAAACATGATTCGTTTTTCGATATTGATCTAAGCAACGGGAAGGCTGTTGAGAAATTCAAAGGATCCGCATTAGTACAACAAGAACCTGATGCATCATCATTCCCTAATGGTGGTATTCGTTCAACTTTTGAGGCTCGTGGTTACACAGGTTGGGATCCTTCATCTCCAGCTTTCATTATGGAAAATGCGGCAGGAACTGCGACACTTTGTATTCCGTCCGTATTTGTTTCTTACACAGGAGAAGCCCTAGACTATAAAACACCTTTATTGAAATCCATTGAATTAATTGATAAAGCTGCTACGGCTGTAGTCAAAGAATTCTTTAACCGTGATGTAAGTAAAGTTATCCCAACACTCGGAGCAGAGCAAGAATATTTCTTGGTAGACGAAGCATTATTCAACGCGCGCCCAGATTTAGTTATGTCGGGCAGAACAGTATTTGGACATGCACCAGCTAAAGGCCAACAATTAGAAGATCATTATTTTGGATCTATTCCAAATCGCGCGAATGCATTCATGGTAGATTTCGAAATAGAAGCCTTGAAATTGGGTATGCCAGTTCGTACGCGTCATAATGAAGTTGCACCGGCTCAATTCGAGGTGGCGCCAACATTTGAAGAGGCCAACTTAGCATGCGATCACAACGCGCTTTTGATGGACTTGATGAATAAAGTAGCATCAAAACATAAACTCAAAGTATTATTCCACGAAAAGCCTTTCGCGGGCATCAATGGATCTGGTAAACACAATAACTGGGCATTGGCTACGGATACCGGAGTTAACTTATTAGGACCATCTTCGAAACCGAAAGAAAACTTACGTTTCTTAACATTCTTTGTAAACACGTTGAAAGCAGTACATGACCGTGCTGATTTATTACGTGCTTCAATTGCATCTGCAGGAAATGAACATCGTTTAGGAGCTAATGAGGCTCCACCAGCGATTGTTTCAGCATTCTTAGGTTCAACAATGAGCCAGGTATTGGACGATTTAGAAAACATGAGTGATATCGATGATATCACATTAGAAAAAGGAGATAACGTATATCTTAAGTTAGGTATCAATAAAATACCTTCATTGATTTTAGATAACACGGACCGCAATAGAACTTCTCCATTTGCATTTACAGGAAATAAATTCGAATTCCGTGCCGTAGGTTCATCTGCGAATTCAGCTGCTCCGATGACTGTCTTAAATACAATCGTTGCGGATCAATTAATCAAATTCCGCAAGGAAGTTGAGGTAATCCTTGAAAAAGGAGTGAAAAAGGAATTAGCAATCATGGAAGTTCTTAAACAATATGTGAAAGAATCGAAGAAAATTCGCTTTGAGGGTAATGGATATTCTGATGAATGGGTCGTTGAGGCAGAAAAAAGAGGTTTGTCTAATTTAAAAACAACTCCAGAGGCTTTAGCTGTATATGCTCGACCAGAATCCATTGATTTATTTACCAAACATGGAATCTATTCAAAAGAAGAGATGCACGCGCGTCACGAAATTGAATTAGAAAACTATGTGAAGAAAATTCAAATCGAATCACGTGTCATTGGAGATATGGCAATCAATCACATTGTTTCCACATCTTTGAAATACCAAACACAATTGGTTGAAAACGTGAAAGGTCAAAAAGAAATCGGTATTGATCCGCATTATTTTGCCCCAACAATCGAAATGATTAAGAAAATCTCTGAATATACGTCAAGCATTGTTCGCTTACAAAGTGAAATGACTGAAGCTCGGAAGGAAGCGAATAACGTAGAAGAGTTGGAAGCAAGAGCAACATTATATGGAACTAAGGTTAAAGGTTATTTCGAGGAGATTCGCTATGCTGTGGATAAACTTGAATTAATCGTTGACGACGACGAGTGGCCGCTACCAAAATACCGCGAATTATTATTAATCAAATAATCCTACATGACAACGAACGCAAACCCTGGCTTCTCGAAGGAGGAAATCCAACAACTAAAAGACCAGTGCAAACAGGCTAACAAGCCCTTTATCGTTATTGAGGATGACGATTTACCAACAGGAAATGAGAAAGAAATGGTCCACATACAGTTTGTGGGCCAATTCAACAAACAAGAAGTGATTTACGATGCAATCCTTTGCACTTTGCAACTACATTATGCAAGTGCAATTTATGAGGCTGCAGAACAAGAAGCGATCCATCATTTTCCATTGTACGTTCCTATTGAAAATAGAGATGAAACATACGTTGAAAATGAATCATTGGACGAAGAAGTTGAAGTAATGATTCTTGAAATCATCGACGAACTTGAAGAAAATGACGAAATCAAAGTCAATGAATATATTGAGATCGATGAGGAGTTTGAATATGGAATCGGTCTTGAAGTAGCACTTTATGTTCCTTCTTTAGAAGATGATGTTATCGAAAAATTCATTTCAGATTTCAATGGTGGAACCCTTTCATTAGATCCATCTCGTTTTTCATTTCGTTCTGAAGATCCAGAGTAATACATGAGCAAATATGTATTTTATGCGCCTAACCCGACTAGCATAGGTTTCTTAAATGAAGAAGAATCCTTCCATGCTTGTCGGGTTTTGCGTTTACGTAGTGGTGATGCTATTCGAATTTTAGATGGAGTAGGAGGGCTTTACGAAGCAATTGTTGATTCAATCGATTCAAAAAAGACAAGCTTTATTAAGCTCCAGTTAATCGAAAAACAAGAAAAACCAGCCTATCAAATCCATTTATTTGTGGCTCCAACTAAGCAAATGGAACGCATGGAATGGATGGTTGAGAAATGTTGTGAATTTGGCATTCACAGTATTGGATTTTTTGTTTCCAAAAACTCCGAGCGCAAAGAAATGAAGGTAATTCGCTTAGAGAAAATTGCCATTGCTGCATTAAAGCAATCTAAAAACCTATTTTTACCTAAAATTCAGGCATTAGCACCTTTGAAGCAAGTCATAGATTCGATTCAATTAGGTTCTGATGATCAAGCTTTGTTTGCACACATTAGTGACCCTCCTTTGCCAACTTTAAGTAAGCAAATCGAGTTAAATAAGTCCTATTATTTATTTGTTGGCCCCGAGGGAGATTTTTCGGGCGAAGAGACAAACATGTTCTTTAGCAAGAATTATATACCCTTTAGTTTAGGAAAAGCTATACTCCGGACAGAAACGGCTTGTATTGCTACGACACACGCCATTCACCTAGCTCACGAGTAAATACGAAAGTGACTAAAATCAGAAAAGTATTCGATTGAATTGTGCGAAGTGGAGATTTTCATGTGTAAATTTGCAGCCTGAAACTTTAATTAAAATTTATGCAATTAGTACTTCCCGCATTTGTTATTCATTGGTACGTATCCTTATTTAGTCAGACATTCTTTTTACATCGATATTCAGCTCACAAAATGTTTTTGATGAGTAAGTTTTGGGAGAAATTTTTCTACTTCTTGACATATTTATCTCAAGGTTCTTCCTTCTTAAGTCCGCGTGCCTATGCGATTTTACACCGCATGCACCATGCTTTTTCAGATACTCCAAAAGATCCGCATTCACCCATGTTCTCAAGTAATGTTTTCACGATGATGTGGAAAACGAAGGATATCTATAATGCTGTATTAAATCGTAAGCAAAAAGTAGAAGAACGCTTTGAACATGATTACCCTGTATCTAAAACGATTGAACGCATCGGTGATTCTTGGATTTCACGTATTGGTTGGGGTGTCGCTTATGCCTCATTATACATCGTTGCATTCATCTATTTTGATATGCATTGGGCATTTTTCTTTTTATTACCTGTTCATTTCTTAATGGGACCTGTACATGGAGCAATTGTCAATTGGTCTGGACATAAATATGGTTATCAAAATTATGACAACCACGATCACTCAAGAAATTCATTGGTTTTTGATGTGGTCATGATGGGAGAGTTGTTCCAAAACAATCACCATAAATTACCAAATCGAGTAAATTTTGCAACCAAATGGTTTGAATTTGACCCTACATATCCATTAATCAAATTATTGACTTGGCTACATATTATTCGTCCAAACGTAAAAGATCCGAATGCTAAATTCTAGCATAAATAAAAAAAGGCTATCGAAATGATAGCCTTTTTTTATTTATAGATCTAAGTCGATTTGAAAACGCTCCAAATAATCAGAAACGCGTTTGACAAATCCTCCGCCTAAAGATCCATCTACAACGCGGTGATCGTACGAATGTGAGATGAACATCTTTTGACGGATGGCAATTTGATCTTCACCATTCGGTCCAGTAATAACGGCAGGTTTCTTTTCAATCACCCCAAAAGCCATAATCGCTACTTGCGGTTGAACAATAATTGGTGTACCCATCAAATTCCCAAATCCACCTATATTTGAAATCGTATAAGTTCCTCCTTCTAAATCAGCAGGTGTTAATTTATTTTTCCGGGCACGATTTGATAAATCGTTAACCTTTTTCGTCAATTCGACTAATGACAACTCGTCAACATTATGAATTACGGGCACAATTAAATTACCATTAGGTAAAGCAACTGCCATTCCAATATTAATTTGCTTATGCTGCACGATGTAATTTCCCTCGACAGAAATATTAATCTCAGGGAAATCCTTAATCGCCTGCGCAGTGGCCATAAATAAGAGTGGCGTATAGGTTATGGGCTCTTTATATTTCTCCAAAAACTTCGCCTTGTTTTTCTCACGCCATTGAACCAAAGCGGTAATATCAGCTTCTAAAAACGATGTAACATGGGGAGAAATACGTTTTGAATCCGACATACGTTCAGAAATCATCTTACGCATACGATCCATTTCAATAACTTCATCACCAGGTAAACGTAAACCGGGACCTTGACTCAAGGTACCTGAGGCCACCATCCGCTTGGAATTTCGAACGGCAATAAAATTCAACACGTCCTTTTTTGTAACCCGACCGTCCATGCCCGAACCCCGAATTTCACTCAATTCCCTTTGGGACACCTTCTCTTGTTGGCATATCTGCTTAATCAACGGAGAAACCCACGGATTAGACTTATCAGTGCTCGTGTCGATGTTTTGACCTAAACTTAAGTCGGTCAATGCCGCCAACTCAGGTTCGGGGTGAAAAACATCGGATGCTTCAAATGACTTTTTCTCAACAGGCACATCATCGTTGGCATCAATGATGCAGATGGCTTTTCCAATAGTAGCCACTTGACCTACAGGAATGAGAATCTGTTTCAAATATCCTGCCACTGGAGATGGAACTTCTGTATCTATTTTATCGGTCGCAACCTCTAGAATAAATTCATCGGCTTCCACGTAATCACCTGGTTGTTTTAACCAGTTTAAAACGGTCGCTTCCATGATACTTTCTCCCATTTTGGGCATCGTGATTTCTGTGATTGCCATATTATTCTGCCAAATCGTTTAATAAATATCTGCGCAACAAATTAATTGCTGTTAAAGAACTCAAATGTATGTTTTGAATACGTGTGCCACCTTGCGTTAATTTGCGAGCAATAACACCGTTCGGATGTGCTAATGCTATCCAAATAGTTCCAACAGGCTTTTCGTCCGTTCCGCCATCAGGTCCTGCAATCCCCGAAGTGGCTAGCGCATAGGTCGTACCTAAATGCTTCCGCGCGCCTGCAGCCATAGCCATCACACAAGTATCACTTACGGCTCCTTCGGTATCTAAAATATCTTGAGAAACACCTAATTGTTTCACCTTTACCTCATTCGCATAACTGATAATACCCCCTTGAAAATAAGCGGAACTTCCCGCATGCTGGGTAAATTGATGCGCTAAATACCCTCCGGTACAACTCTCGGCAACCGCCAATGTTGCTTGTTGGTCTACGAGCAACTGACCCACCACACTTGCCAATTCATCTTTTTCCCTTCCAAAAATATAGCCTTTGATCAATGGCATAACCTTTTCAAACTCGGCCTCAATATCGGCATGTAATTGAACTTTATCTTGCCCAAAACCAGTTAATCGGAGTTTTACAATGCCCAAAGAAGGCAAATAAGCTAATTTCAAATGGGAGGGTAATTGTAATTCCCAGTCCTGAATTAAATCAGACAAATAGGATTCACCGATCCCAACTACTTTTCTGATTTGATGAACAATGACAGGGAGTTTAAAATGCGTGGTAATTCGTGGCAAAACCTCCGTTTCCATGATGGCTTTCATTTCGAAAGGAACTCCTGGCATAGAAACCCATATTGTATCTTGTTCGTTGAACCACATCGCTGGCGCAGTTCCTTGTTTATTTGGAATAAAGGTGCATTTCGTGGGTAAAAGCGCCTGATCACGATTTATATCACTTAATTCACGCCCTCTTTTGGCAAAGAAATCCGTCACATCTTGTAAGGCCTCAGGATGATAGGCGAGGGGGCAATTGAAAAAATCAGCTAATATTTTTTTCGTCAAATCATCTTTGGTAGGTCCAAGTCCGCCTGTAATAAATACGATATCGGCGCGCTTTTGTGCTTCTTGTAGAATTTGAACAATCTCATCGCGCTGATCACCTACGGAGGACTTCCGCACGGTTTTGATACCGATTTTATCGAGTTCTAAACTAATCCATTGGGTATTCGTATCCAGGATTTGACCGTAGAGAATCTCATCGCCAATGGTAATTATTTCTGCTCGAACCATTTAGTTTTCTTACTTTTGTACGAAAATACGATTTAATTCGTTTGGAAACACACGGATGAATCGAAAAACAAATAGCCCGAATGAAACATTCTGAAATCAATTTCAAAATACAATTAGACGATAACAGCATTCCTGAACAAATCTCTTGGTCAGCGACGGATAACCCCAACGAAGGAATCGAAGAAACCAAAGCGATATTGGTGGCAACATGGGATCCCTACCACAAGGGAACTTTAACCTTGCCATTGTGGACAAAAGACATGGAAGTGTTGGATATGAAGCGATTCTTCATTGAAATCATGGGAACAGTAGGCGATGCCGCATTGCAAGCTACTGGAGATTCAGAGTTTGCACTCGAAGTGGAACAAGTGTGTAAAAAACTATCTCAAAACTTAAAGAAAGAAATTACAGCGGCCTCAAAAGGCCAATAATCCAAGCGCATGCGTTCATTCAAATTCATTGTTTTATTATCCTTCATTGCTTCAAGCGGATTCGCACAAAAAGGAATTAACTTCCTTAAAACCAGCAATTTAAATTCAGCAATCGCTACAGCAAAGCAACAAAATAAATTGTTGTTTGTGGAAGTTTACGCACCCGATTGCCACATTTGCAATTCGTTCAAAGGTACGTTTGCCCAACCGCAAGTAGGGACATTATACAACACGAATTTTGTCAATTTTCAATTAGATATTCGTAAACCTGAAAGCCAACGTATCCTCCAACAATTGAAGGTGATTATCAATGCAACACCAACTTTCTTGTTTTTTGAACCAAAAACGATGAAACTCGTTCAGGCTAAAGCTTTTGGAGAACGCGAAAATTCGATATTAAATGTGAATAGTATTGCTCAGAAGGCTGCAAACCCGGCAGAACAAGCAAACAATTTTGCCACAAAATTCAAGACGGGCGACAGAGGTTTCGCTTTCCTTTTAAACTATGCACAATATGCTCGCCTAACAGCTGACACGGCAACTAACATCAAGGTTGTTAATGAATTAGTGAAAGTAATGCCTACGAATCAATATGTCAGTCAGAGCGCTTTGAACATCATTCAAATGGTGATGATGAACAATAACAATGCCTTATTTGATTATTTCGTCGGGCATTTAGCCCAATATAATCGTATTGCTGATCCTGGCTTAGTTAAAATGATTTATGAAAATGTCTTTCAAATCGTGATGACAAGCTCACAGATCAATAAAATATCAAGTGCCGATCTCAAACGCATGAAAGACCAAATGGCTAAATGCGAGATCGATAAAGGATCCATCATTAGAAGAACTTGGATGGCAGAAAGCACGCTCTTATTTAAACAAAAGAAGGCGATGGCTGCGATTAAGGTTATTGAGAACCTAATCAATGAATTACCTAGTGCTCCTGGGCCAAAGGAATATCAATATCTATGTGATTTTGTTAAATCAAAGACCAAGGACAAAGCGGCACTAAAATTCGCACAGACGAATTGGTGTAAATTTGGCTTGAAATAATTAGCGAAGGAATGCTCGATACAGCATAACCAAAACACAAAACAAAAACATCACAATGGAGATTTTGTTAATTGTGTGCATCGTACGAATATTAAAGTTGGTAGGAGCACCTGGTTTTGGCTTTTGAAATACACGAACAAAGTATGTGAAAACTTCGCCAATTTTAAAAAGTTCTGTTAATCTGCTCATAATTATTCCTTTATAGACGGTTCACGCCAATCTCCATTTTCTTTAATCAAGGTAATTAATTCATCCACAGCAGAATCAGCTGGGACAGACTTTTTAACAACTTCTTGCCCTTTGTACAAGGCGATCTTATCTTTTCCTATTCCTACATAGCCATAATCCGCATCGGCCATTTCACCAGGGCCATTGACAATACAACCCATGATGCCAATTTTAATTCCTTTTAGGTGATCTGTCACTTGGCGTATCTTCGCCGTCGTTTCTTGTAAATCAAATAAAGTACGACCGCAAGAAGGGCAGGAGATATATTCTGTTTTAGAAATTCGAACCCGACTAGCCTGTAAGATTCCAAAGGCTGTTGCATTTAATAATGCATTTTTGTCAGTCATGTAAGGCATCGACAACATGATGCCATCACCAAAACCATCAATTAATAATCCACCAGCATCAGTAGGCGCAAATAATTGCAATTGATTCTCATCCACATTGGGATAAGACATTTTAAGGACAACAGGAATAGGTAAGTTTCTTTGCACGAGTTCAAAAAATCCTCGGCGCATAGCTGCCATTTGGTGCGCGTTACTACTATGTAAGACCAACACAACATTAGTCAAACCTTCAAATTGGACATTAGTTAGTTCCTCTGCTTCGATCGAGACGAAATTCAATTCAGCGTGTTTTTCATTCGCTGAATTCCAATCCTCCATTGTAAATAAGGGAAAAACTTGAGGATTCCCATTCCAAGATTCTGAATTAACGATTTGCTTTAATCCATTTGGCAACATAAAATCCACCGAATGCTTACCCGTATAAATATAATCAGCTCCTAAATCGTTCATTGCCCATTTATCAGGCTCAGGTAGATAAAAGTGGCCTATGGCCTTCAAATCTTCCATGTGAATGCGTGTCATTTGAGAAAAATCAGCAATAACACGAGGAACTTGATGTCCACCAAAATTCAATAACTCGTTGGTTTGTCTACGATCATGCGCAAACGGGTTTATCGGCGAAACAAAGGGTTTTTCAATCGCTATAGGCGGAATTGGCGAACTTTGAGCACTACGGAATTCATACCGACGAACTAATTCTTGTGCGACAGGAATTTCAAATTCAGGATCTTCAGTTAATGAAACTCGAATCGTATCGCCTAAACCATCTTCCAGTAAGGTTCCAATACCGACCGCCGATTTAATACGGCCATCTTCGCCTTCGCCCGCTTCCGTCACACCTAAATGCATCGGGTAAGCTTTAAAACCTCCGTCTGCTAATTTCTTACTCAGCAAACGATACGCCTCTACCATCACTTGCGTATTCGAAGATTTCATAGAAAGTACGATATTCGAATACTTTTCATCTTCACAAATACGCAAAAACTCCAAAGCAGATTCGACCATCCCAAGCGGAGTATCGCCATAGCGGCTTAAAATACGATCCGATAATGATCCATGATTAGTTCCGATACGCATTGCAGTTCCATATTCTTTGCAAATTTTCACCAAAGGCAAAAATTTATCACGAATACGGTCTAATTCCGATTGATAAGAGACATCTGTATAATCAATGGTTTCAAAGCGTTTTTTGTCCGCGTAGTTACCCGGATTAATTCGAACTTTTTCAACAATTCGTGCAGCTAATTCTGCCGCATTAGGCGTAAAATGGATATCTGCAACTAAAGGCGTCGTATAACCTCTATCTCGAAGGCCTTTCCGAATGTTCTCTAAATTTTGTGCTTCTTTAACGGATGGTGCAGTGATACGAACCAACTCGCAACCGGCATCAATCATCCGAATGGCTTGTTCGATAGAACCTTGCGTATCCATCGTATCAACTGTCGTCATCGATTGAATCCGAATCGGGAAATCAGATCCCATGTACAAATCACCAATTTGTACCGGAATTGTTTCCCGCCGTTGATAAGACCAAAGGGAGGGAGCATACTGATTGCCATCGGCAATCAAATGAGCATTTGGAGAATCGAGGAGTCGCGCCATAAAACAAAATTACAAAGAAAAGCCCCATCTACCAATGGAAAGATGGGGCTGCTTCAAACTTATCTTTCTCTACCATGAACTCTTTTTATGCCCAATTGTTGCATAATAAAGAATAAATAAATAGCATGGAATCATAATTGAATAAGCGAGTTGCGTATCGCCTAAACGGTCAGCAATCGAACCATAAACCAAAGGAATCAACGCTCCACCTGAAATCATCATGATAATCAAAGCGGAGCCAATTTTGGTAAACTTACCTAATCCTTGAAGCGCTAAAGGCCATAAAGCAGGCCACATTAGCGCATTGGCCAGACCCAACATGGCGATACATAAAACTGACAAATAACCATCTAATACAACGGCACCGATCGAAAATAAAATACCCAATAAGGCTGAATAGTTTAAGGCTTTTTGTTGGCTTAAGTATTTTGGGATAAATAAAATACCAACGACATATCCAGCCAACATTCCATAGAGTGTATAACTAGTAAAGGACTTAGCGATATCCATGCTAAAACCTTTAGAAACACCATAATTAATGATTGTATCACCCGCCATAACTTCAACACCTACATAGAGGAAGAAAGCAACCAATCCCAAAACTAAATTAGGATAAGCCCATACACTTGATTTAGATGCACTATTTTCAGCTTCTGATTCTTCAGCTTCCATTTCAGGCAAACTAGATAAGCGTACCCATACAGCTAATGCAATTAGAATAACCGTCATGATTCCGTAAGGCAAAATAACTGTTTCCAATTTGGCTGCACCAGCTGCAGATGATAACAATAATCCACCAAAAATTACTTGGCTCAAAATACCTGCCACTTTATTGCAAATTCCCATGACCGAAATCCTTTGTGCCGCAGATTCAGAAGGACCTAATATGGTCACATAAGGATTGGATGCTGTTTGAAGTAAGGCTAAACCTGTTCCAATGACAAAAAGTCCTAATAAAAATAGTGGATAATTCTCTGCCTTAGCTGCTGGAATAAATAACAAAGTACCCATCGCCATGGCCAAAAGACCGAATGACATGCCATTTTTGAAACCTGTTTTGGCCAAAACCCAAGAAGATGGGATTGCCATTACGAAATAGGAAATGAAAAAGGCAGACGTAACGAGTAAAGATTGAAAATTATTTAGTTGGAATGCCTCCTTAAAAAAAGCAATCAGAACTGAATTGACCCAAGTAACAAATCCGAATACAAAAAAGAGTATTCCGATCATGATTAATGGGCCATTGGATTGTTTAGCGTTTGTCATAGATTTAGTATTGATCGTTTAATGCAAAAATAGGTTTATTAGTTTTCCATTTTCCACGCGTGAAATCCGGAATTTGAATAGGAGCGGAGCCCTTCGCAATCGACTCTTCTGAGAGTGGCGAAATCGCTGACCAAGCAGCAGCATCATATACATCGATCGGTGGAGCAACTTTTGCTTTCACTGATTCAATAAAGGCTCTCAAAACAAAATAATCGATCCCCCCGTGTCCAGCATTTTCTGCATCGGCAGCATGAGCTTTCCATAATGGGTGGTCATATTTCTCTTGATAAGGCTTGAAATCCTCCCAGCGATGCGGTTTTGGAGAAACTCCTTCCAGGTAAATGGATTTATTATCATCCATCCAAATCCCTTTGGTCCCTTGAACACGGAAACCTAATGAATAAGGGCGAGGCAAATTCGTATCATGGGTAATTAAAATAGTTTCACCATTGTGACATTTAATCATCGTTTGAACCACATCTCCGCATTTGAAGTTGACCTTCGCATTGGGATGATCTTTACCACCTTTTTCCTCGATGTATTGATGTAAGCCCATCGCAGGAGAGGCCATCGATGTCAAATACGCAAATTGATTTCCTCGGTTAATGTTCAACATTTCCGCAACAGGTCCTAAACCATGCGTAGGATAAAGATCTCCATTCCGATCGATGGAATGTTGCGTGCGCCATTTGGCCTCAGAAAACCCTTTATCCCCAAATTCTACTCCACCGCCATAGGCTTGTTTTCCATCATTAAATTTCACCTCGCGTAAATCATGTTGGTATCCACATTGTACGTGAGAAAGAGATCCGAACATTCCTTGTCGAACCATATTTAGGGTTGCCATCACATCCCGACGATAACATACGTTTTCCAAAATCATGCAATGTGATCCAGTCTTTTCGTACATGTTGACTAAATCCCAAGATTCTTGTAGCGTTACCGTAGCAGATACTTCAACTCCAGCATATTTCCCTTGTTTCATGACTTCCAAAGCCATGGGAACATGCCATTCCCAAGGTGTCGCAATCACAACACCATCGATGTCAGCACGTTTCGCCAAATTTTCAAAATCATGATCTCCTTTCTGATAAGCAACTGCAGGCTTGCGACCTTTGTCGGTAATCATCTTTTGTGCAATCTGAATGGCTTGAGGATCAACATCACAAATAGCAACCACCTCAACATCATCACGATACAAGGCCATTTCTAAATGATTTCGTCCACGAAGTCCAACGCCTATGAAACCTAAACGTACTTTCGTTTGTTGTATATTTTGCGCTTGAGCTAAATGGGGCAGTATTGCTGCTCCTGAAGAATAAATGAGTGATTTAGCGATAAAATTTCTTCGCTTCATAGTATGATTAAATAGGTTATTAGATGTTGAAATTGAAATTTAATGAAATTACTCTTGTAAATTTATAAGAATTATAAAAAAATGAGCGAATCACCCAAAGTAAGCATCTTTCGAAAAGAGCATTTTAATGCAGCACACCGCTTGCACAATGCCGCATGGAGCGAAGAAAAAAACAAAGAAATTTTCGGTTTGTGTAACAATCCGAACTATCATGGACATAATTATGAATTAATTATTCAAGTTACGGGAACAATTAATCCCGAAACGGGTTATGTCATCGATACAAAAGTTTTATCGGATTTAGTACAACGTGAAGTTTGTAAGAAATTTGATCATCGAAATTTAAATTTAGATGTACCTGAGTTCGCCAGTTTAAATCCTACAGCCGAGAATATCGCTCTAGTGATTTACAATAAGTTAAGACCAAACATTGCCACTGAATTAGATTTAAAAATCAAATTATATGAAACAGAAAGAAATTTCGTTGAATTCCCTGCTAATTGATACTGACCGTTTCTTGTTGACCGACGAAGAAATTGGAGACAATCACGTAGCCACCTCGATCGAAACACCGATGAGGGAGGATGCTTTTGTTCTTTCTGATGCAGAAAAAATCACTAAAATAGAATCTCACTTCCGTGAAATCATGTTGACCTTAGGTCTAGATTTGACAGATGATTCATTACGTGGCACACCTAAGCGTGTGGCTAAAATGTACATCGAGGAAATCTTCAGTGGCTTAAATCCAGCCAACGAACCTAAAATCGCCTTGTTTGAGAACAAATTTGGCTACAATGAAATGTTGATCGAGAAAAACATTAGTTTTTATTCGAATTGCGAACATCACTTTGTACCCATCGTGGGACGTACGCACATTGCTTACATCTCATCTGGCCAGGTGATTGGTTTGTCCAAATTAAACCGAATCGTGCAGTATTTTGCTAAACGCCCACAGGTGCAAGAGCGATTAACGATGCAAATTGCAAAATACTTGCAAAAGGTATTGAAGACCGAGCACGTTGCGGTATTCATCGACGCAAAACACTTGTGTGTTTCCTCGCGCGGTGTTAAAGATGATGCAACATCAACCATTACTTCATTTTATGGTGGTAAATTCCAAGAGGAAACGACTAAACGTGAGTTTTTAGATTCACTTCATAACTAAGAAACTGTGGGAACATTTATCATCGTGGGCGCAAGCCATGGAATAGGAGAAGCAACCGCAGCTAAACTTATATCGGAAGGACATCAGGTAGTGAATATTGCGCGTACTGCAAACCCTTCTTGTGAAAATCATACATGGGATGCTAATTCTAATGAGGCTTTACCCACAATTGAAGGTCCCATAGCTGGAATCGTATATAGTCCCGGGAGTATTGTTTTAAAACCTTTTCACCGTTTGAGTCAAGAGGATTTTAAAGCTGATTTCCAACTCAATGTTCTGGGTGCAGTTAAAGTCATTCAAGCATATTTACCTAATCTAAAACAAAATGGGGGCGGATCCATCGTTTTATATAGTACCGTTGCCGTTCAAACGGGTATGGGATTTCATGCATCCATTGCGAGTTCCAAAGGGGCCATCGAAGGATTAACACGCTCGTTAGCCGCTGAATTAGCAAGCCAACAAATTCGTGTGAATGCAATCGCACCATCCCTAACAAATACGCCTTTAGCCGCAGGCTTATTAAATAGTCCTGAAAAAATTGAGGCAGGAGGAAAACGCCATCCATTAGGTCGGGTAGGAGAGTCGAGTGACGTAGCCAATTTATCAGCCTTTTTATTAAGCCCAGAAAACACTTGGATTACAGGTCAAGTTATCGGAGTTGACGGAGGAATGAGTAGCTTAAAACCTGCTTAAAGCTCGTTAAAGTGCTTTTGATTCATGGCCATGTTTTTGGCAGTCCATTCTATTTTCTTGGAGAATTCTTTTGTACGAATCGGGCAATCTGAAATTTCGCAATGTGAGCAACAAGCATCTAGGCAAGGGTCTACATGTACAAAAATTTCTATCTCAGTAGGTAAAACTTTACCTATCGTCATTTCAAAATCATGTATTTCATCGTGAACGCGACTTAAATCCCAATAACGTGGAAGTGTTAGATGGCAGTCAATGTGTAAATCTCCACCATATTGTTGAATACGCAGATTGTGTAGATCAATCCAAGTGGCCTTCTGGTGTTGCATGATCCAATCAATCACCTTATTAAAAACAGCGGGATTGGCTTCGTCCATCAAAGCTGCTACCGATTCTCGAATTAGTCGGATACCTTGCCAACACATCAACAGGGCAAAAACGATTGAAGCCACTGCATCCACCCAAATCCACTGGGTGAAGAAAGTTAATCCTAATGCAAATACGATTAATAACCCATTATAAGCATCTAAGGTCAAATGTTTCCCATCCGCAATAAGCGCTGGTGAATGAGACGATTTACCTATACGCACCAAATAAAATCCCATGAGGCCATTCAATAAAGCCGAACCTAAAGAAACGTACATACCTAAATCAAGGCGAGTTAACGTAGGTGTGGAAATTAAATGTTGGGATGCATGTAGAAATATGTAAGCAGATGCTAATAGAATAAGCACCCCTTCTAAACCAGAAGCGAAAAATTCAATTTTACCATGCCCATAAGGATGGTTTAAATCGCGTGGCAAGGAAGCTAAATACACAGAATAATACGCAAAGGCTGCAGCAACCACGTTGATGATGGATTCTAGCGCATCTGTCAAAATCGCCGTGGAACCGCTAAGATAATAGACATAAAACTTTGCCGCCATGATGAGCAAACTCAATACAAACGAAAAAATAATAAGCCTTTGTTTCATGCGCGTAAAATCATAACAAAGATAGTATTTTTGTTGGATGGAACAGGAAGCAAACCCTTGGAAAACAATACAAATCAGTACGCCATACGAAAACGATTGGATCCGTGTAGAGCATCATGATGTCATTAAACCGAATGGCGAACCCGGAATTTATGGTAAAGTACATTTCAAAAACCAAGCAATTGCTGTTTTACCTATTGACGCTGAAGGAAATACATACCTTGTAGGCCAATTTCGCTATACAATTAATGCCTATTCATGGGAGTTACCAGAGGGAGGATGCCAAGACGAATCACCTTTAGATGCAGCGAAAAGAGAGCTGAAAGAAGAAACGGGTTTAATGGCGTCACAATGGACTCTATTAGGAGAAAATTATTTGTCCAATTCCGTGACGGATGAAAAAGCGATGATGTTTTTGGCGACCAATTTACAATTCACTGAAGCAGAACCGGAAGACACGGAACAATTGCAGATTAAAAAAATCCCCGTTCAAGAAGCCATCCAGATGGCACTCAACGGGGAAATAAAGGATGTATTATCAATTACGACTTTGTTAACCTATGCATTAAAGGTCCCAGGATTGCATCTCCTTTAATTCATCGTAGTCGGTTAGATCGTATTTGATTGGAACGATACTCACGTAATTTTCCTCCAAAGCGTCTAAGTCGGTATTATTGCCTTTATCAAAATGCTCGATATCACCGTCCATCCAATAGTAAGATTGGCCATAAGGGTCTTTGCGTTCAGCAAAACGCTCTCTATATACCGCATCGGCCTGTTTTACTACTTTAATTCCTTTAGGTGCGACATCTGATTTAGCAGGAAAGTTTACATTTAAGGTCAATCCTTTGGGTAAACCATGCACTAATACTTGTTGGCTTATCTTTATTATGTAATCATGGCAATGGCTAAAATCTGCATCTGATTTAAAGTCACACAAAGAAAAACCAATCGCCGGAATGCCTTCCATGGCTGCTTCAATGGCAGCCGACATCGTTCCAGAATACAAAACGGATATAGAAGCATTAGAACCATGGTTGATTCCAGATACAACTAAATCAATGTTGCGATCCTTTAAAATCAAGTGTTTTCCTATTTTCACACAATCTGCAGGAGTACCTGAACACTTATATGACTTCACATTCGGTCCAAAATCATGCGTTTCAGTCACACGTAATGGGACTCCCATGGTAATGGCGTGGCCCATACCTGATTGATGTGAATCAGGCGCAATCACGACTACTTCACCCATTTCCGACATAATTTCGGTTAAAACCCGAATTCCTTTGGAAGAAATAGAATCATCGTTGGCAATTAAAATAAGTGGCTTCATAGATTGTATATTTGTAAGCAATTTACAAATTTGAACGCACAAATTTAGCCTATGCAATTCCGAAAAGCCGACATTTCTGATATTCCTGTGATCCAACAAATCGCTGAAAAAGCTTGGCGTCCAACCTATGGACATATTTTATCTGAGGAACAGACCTTGTACATGTTGGACATGATGTATTCAAGTGAGGTACTACAGAAACAAATAAATTCTTCGATAGCCTTTTATTTGGTAGTTAATGCACAGCAGCCTCTCGGTTATTTTTCATTTGAAATAACGGAACCCGATCGAATGAAATTGCATAAAATCTATTTGGATCCTGACCAAAAATCAAAAGGTACGGGCAGACAAATCATTCAGTTTGTAAAAGAGAATGCCTTGCAGGCAGGAGTGAAGCATGTTGAATTAAATGTAAACAAATACAATTCAGCGGTTCAATTTTATGAAAAACTAGGTTTCATTCGGGCCAAAGAAATGGTTTTAGACATCGGGCATGGCTATGTGATGGATGATTATGTTATGCAATTGAATCTAGCGCCAACTCAATAAGAGCTTGTATTTGACCTTCCGGATTATTTGAAAATTCATGCGTGATTCGGTTAGCTAAAATCGCATTCAAAGAAATCATGTCATGCCCCATGGATGAAGCAAATGCATAATATGCTGCCGTTTCCATTTCGATATTGGTTATTTGATTCCCGTGAAATGGCTGCGCAGAAACATCCTGCAAGAAATTAGGCAACAAAGACTTCATTCGAACAGTTCTGCCTTGTGGGGCATAAAAACCTGGTGCAGTGAGCGTATAGCCCCGAAGTGGAATAACTGTGAATTTATTCAAAAGTTTGGAACTCGCTCTTGCCCCATAAAGCGGGAGTGGATAATGAATTAAATTCCCCCATTGGTTTAATGCATCAGCTTCCAACATATTTTCACCCGTAAAACCATAAAACTGTGCTAAATTATCAAATCCAATCGCAGCTTCTGAAACTAAGAACGAATCAACGGGTATATTTGCTTGAATGCTTCCTGAAGTACCAATTCGAATGAATTCCAGCGATTTTTTTGTCGCTTTTTCAAGACGCGTTTCAAAATCGATATTGACAAGTGCGTCCAATTCATTCAATACAATTTCCACATTATCCGCACCTATGCCTGAAGAAATTACACCAATTCGTTTTCCATTCAATACCCCAAAATGACTCACAAACTCCCTCTTATGTATTTTCGTATCGATTCGATCAAAATACTGAGATACTTTAGGCACACGTTCCGGATCACCCACTAATATAATTTGGTCAGTCACTTGATCCGGCCGAATAGCCAAATGATAGGAACTTCCGTCGGGATTAATAATTAAGTCGGTGGGTGAGAAATAGGTCATTCGCGAAATTATCGATAATTTTCGAATTCATATCCTTCACATGAATTGTAACAAAAAAGAAATACATCAAAAGCTCATGGAGCAATTGGCTGTCCAGATTCAACAAGCAAAACACGATTGGAGTCTAGCCAAAGAATCACGGGACTCTGATACGAAAAGTAGTGCAGGAGATAAGTATGAAACGGGACGAGAAATGATGCAACGCGAAATGGATAAGTTGAGCGCAAGTGTGGATATTTCCCAACAACAATTATTGAAATTAAAAGCCTTAGATCCACTTAAATCTACTGATTTTGTCACACAAGGCTCATTAATTGAAACAAATTTCGAAACGTATTATATGACCATTGGGATGGGGCAGATGCAGATCGCTTCAGAAACAATCTATGTTATTTCACCGGAATCGCCCCTAGGTGCCTTATTGATGGGAAAAAGGGTAGGAGATACTGTCGAATTACGAGGTCGGCAAATCAACATTAAGCAACTATCATGAAAAATGCACATTACCTATATTTAGTTCTTTCAATCGTAGGAGGATCAATCACGGCTTATTACGTATTTATGGGCATGCAAGCGAATCATGGTCATTTTGATGTCATGAATTTCATCCAAAGTACGTGGACTTCCAATCCATATGCCAAAAGTTTGACCTTCGATTTTTGGACAGGTGCCATCACAGGGACTTTATTTATGTTGGTGGAAGGTATTCGAATCAAAATGAAATACCTTTACCTATATTTAGCCGCTACCGTTTTAATTGGGTTTGCATTTGCTTTTCCCTTATTTCTATTCGTTAGACATCGACAATTAGCTTAAAATTATGGAAGAATACATCAATACATTCCCAGAAGCCACACAGAAAATCTTGCGCGAGGTGCGTGATGCAATTCGTTCAGTCGTTCCAGAAGGTACCGAGGAAACAATGGCCTATGGGATGCCTACGTTTAAATACAAGAAGAATTTGGTTCACTTTGCTGCGTGGAATAATCACTTGGGGTTTTATCCAACGCCAAAACCCTTGGTCGTTTTTCAAGAACGATTAAATGCCTTTGAAGGATCCAAAGGGGCAGTTAAGTTCCCTTATCATTTACCCATGCCAATTGAATTAATCAAGGATATCACACGTTTTCGTGTGGAAGAAGTCAGTAAATAAAAATGGCTCAAGATTGAGCCATTTTTTTCTTTTCGATTTTTTCATTTCTACCAAAGGATTTAAAACCCAGTTCTGGCGAGTATCCAACCGAGTTTTTGGAATAATATCCTTTTTCGTTGTAAGGGCGTTTGCGCGGATGTTCTTTGCATTCCTTAGAACAAGCACCTTCCATTTCCTTCAAGCAATTTGGGCAAATCGCTAAATGCTCATTACATTCTGGATTAGCACAATTGACCATATGGTCTGAGCGTTCATTACATACATGACATTTAGAAATTACCTCAGGATTGACTGAATTAACCGGAGTTGCCACGCGATTATCAAATACATAACAAGATCCATCAAAATCCTCACCGCCTTCTTCTAGGCCATATTTGATGATTCCTCCGTGCAATTGATATACATTTTCAAATCCTTGATCTAACAAATAGGCAGAAGCCTTTTCACATTTGATACCACCGGTACAATACGTAATAACCTTTTTCCCTTTCAGATGTTCGATTTCTTGAACATGATTGGGCAAATCACGTAAGTTCTCCATGTCAAAGGTATAAGCACCTTTAAAACGACCTAATTCATGTTCATAATTGGAACGCATATCTACCAAAACGACATCAGGATCGTTTTTCAACATCTCCTTGAATTCTTTAGGTTTGAGGTGTTTACCTGTTTTCACACGAGGGTCAACAGGCAGGTCGGAGTGCACGATTTCAGCTTTCACGCGAACATGAAGTTTATTGAACGTGTGAGCTTCAGAAGATTCAATTTTGAAATCAAAATCGGATCCAGCAAAAATGGGATCCTGTTCTAACCAAGCCATGTAAGCATCACAGTCGGCTTTCAATCCCGAAACTGTTCCATTTAAACCTTCTGCAGCCACGATGACACGTCCAAGCAGATTGTTTTCGATGCAAAAAAGGTGATGTTTGATACGATACTCCTCAGGATTCGAAATAGGAGTATAGTTATAGTAAAGTAACACACTGTAAGGCTTCATCTTCAACATGATTTACAGATTAAACAAAAAATTTCGTGACGATGGGGAGATTCGAACTCCCATACCTAAAGCGGCACTACCACCTCAAAGTAGCGTGTCTACCAATTTCACCACATCGCCAAAAACGGTTAGTAAAATTACCAAATATTTACTTACTTGCCAACAATTCAATCATTCAAAAATATCAAGTAATGGCTTTAGAACTAAGCGGAAAACTTATTAAGAAAATGTCTGAGGTTACGGGAACAGGCAGAAACGGAACAAACTGGATCAAACAAGAGTTTGTTTTAGAGACACAAGATCAATATCCTAAAAAAGTTTGCATGTCGGTATGGGGCGATAAGACCCAAGATTTAGCACCTATCCAAGAAGGTGAAATCGTGAAAGTGCAATTCAATGTGGAATCAAGAGAATATAATGAGCGCTGGTACACAGAGATTCGTGCCTACCGTTTAGATCGTTCTGGTGCGTCTGCGCCTTCACCAGCTCAAGATAATGCTGGATGGGCACCTTCAGCTCCAGCAGCTGCTGCTACAAGTGCAGCTCCTGCAAACAACTTTCCTCCATTAGCGGCGGAGAGTGGGGATGATTTACCTTTTTAAGAGGTAAGAGATAAGAATTAAGAGGTAAAAGTTTGGTTGTTTGACAGCCAATCTTTTACCTCTTTTTTATGCTTTAGAATTTATATTAATAGCTAAATTTACCACCAACCTCTTAGTTCTTCACTCTTACCTCTTAGTTAAGTGTTCCAAATTTTCCAGCCTCAAAATCATGAAACGCTTGCATGATTTCTTGTCGGGTATTCATCACAAAAGGCCCATGTGAAGCAATCGGTTCGCGAATAGGTTCGCCGCTCAGGATTAATATTTTGGAATGCTCAGTTGCTTCGATGTGAAAGGTTTCGCCTTCATTTTCGAAGAGCACAAAATGATCTACAGGCACAAGTTCATCAGCATCATTGATTCGAATTTCTCCTTCTACAACGATTAAACAAGTATTATAAGATGCAGGGAAGGAAAATTCTGCCTTAGCTCCTGATTGCAAATGTGCGTTAAATAGATGCACCGGAGTGAAAGTTGAAGCTTTGCCTTTAGTACCTTGAAATTCACCAGCAATGACCTCCACATAACCATTTTCAACAGGCACTTTAGGAATGCTAGCATTTTCAATTGCCTGGTATTTGGGTGCCGACATTTTATCTTTGGCAGGTAAATTCACCCACAATTGCACCATTTGAAAATCACCACCCGTTTTACTGAACGACTCTTCGTGATATTCTTTGTGCAATACACCTGATGCCGCCGTCATCCATTGGACATCGCCTTCACCAATGACTCCACCACCACCGGCACTGTCATGGTGTGCTACGCGGCCTTTATAGGCAATCGTGACTGTCTCAAATCCTCTATGCGGATGTACACCTACACCTTTCAATGAATCAGATGGAGGGAAATGAAATTTGGCACCATAATCCATCATGATAAATGGAGTCATGCGATGCATGTCTAAACCATGTCGACTCGGTATAAAATTATGTACTCGAAAACCATCCCCAACAAAATGTGCGGGACCAGGAGGATATACTGCCTCAATCGCTTTAATAGCCATTTGATTTTAGTTTAATTGAAGTTCCATGGCTTGATGAACAATATCTGCTTCGATAAAAGTTCCCCCATAAGGAACAAAGCCTAATGAACGATACAAAGGCATCACATCCACCTGAGCATGTAAATAGAAATATGTTTGCTCCGGATAGCGTTGCTGAGCTTCTTGAATTAAATGTCGGATCATTTCACTCGCAAAACCTTTTCCCCGAAAGTTCTTTAAAGTAGCAATGCGCTCAATTTTAATTCCTTTATTCGTTTTACGTATACGTCCGGTGGAAACAGGACGCTGATTGTCAAACAATAAAAAATGAATTGCTTGCGCATCCAATTCATCAAACTCTTCGGAAGGCAAGCATTTTTGTTCATGAACAAATACTTCTGTTCGTATATCAAATACCGCTGCGATGAGCGCATCTGAATCAGCCTGAATGATTTTACTTGTCTTGCTTTCCATAAGCTTCAATGATTTTGCGAACCAAACGGTGACGAACGACATCTGAACCGTCCAACTCAACAAAAGCGATACCATTAATACCTCCTAAAATACGTTCCGCTTCACCCAAACCAGACGTTTGATTTTTGGGTAAGTCGACTTGCGATTTATCGCCCGTAATAATCGTTTTCGATTGGATGCCCATCCGAGTTAAAAACATCTTCATTTGCATAGAAGTTGTATTTTGCGCCTCATCCAATAGAATAAATGCCTTATTCAACGTTCTACCTCGCATATACGCCAAAGGAGCAATTTCAATCGTCCGATTTTCTAAATAGAACTTCAATTTCTCTGCTGGAATCATATCATCCAATGCATCATAAATCGGCCTTAAATAGGGATCAATTTTTTCTTTTAAATCCCCTGGTAAAAAGCCTAAATTCTCTCCGGCCTCTACTGCGGGTCTGGTAATAATAATCTTCTTTACTTCTTTGTTTTTTAAGGCTTTAACTGCTAGCGCAACAGCTGTATACGTTTTTCCTGTTCCCGCTGGTCCAATTGCAAAAACGATGTCATTGCTAGCTGCAGCGTCAACCAGCTTGCGTTGGTTAGGCGTTTTGGCCTTGATCACAATCCCCTTATTTCCGAACAAAAGCACATCTTTATCTTCCACCCACGGTGTCTCCATTTCTTCCCCCGTAGGATTCAAAATAGACTCAATGTAAGCCTTCATGTGAACGGCCGTAAAAGCATTGTGCTTGTTCAAATGCTGAATACATTGATTAACGATCGCCTCGACCAAGGCCATTTGATCATCAGAACCACGAATGATTAATTGGTCACCGCGTGCAATGATTTTAGTTTGTGGAAAAGCTTCTGTCAAAAGCTGAAAATTGGAATTCGAAACCCCTAAAAATTCAATTAGGGAGATGTCCGACAAGGAAATAATTTTCTCTAACAAGTAGGCAAGATTTTAATGTGGAATGAAAGTACTAAAATAGAGAAAGATTGAAATTTTATCTCACCAACAGGGTGATATTTTTGATAAAAAATTGTAAAATTGTACTTATGGATTCGAATAACACATCGCAAACTTTCAACAAGGGCAAACAGGGGATTAATAGCTCAAATCGGTCAAATATGCCACAACGGCTGAGTGATTTAGGTTTAGGCAAATTACCTCCACAAGCGGTTGATTTAGAGGAAGCTTTGTTAGGTGCATTGATGCTTGAAAAGGAGCCTTTGGCGAACGTGATCGAATTACTTAAACCAGATAGTTTTTACAAGGAAGCTCATACCAAAATTTTCGGTGCCATTCAGGCGCTTTTTCAGCAATCACAACCGGTCGACTTATTAACGGTTAACAACCATTTAAAGTCCACTGGAGATTTAGAAAAGGCAGGAGGGACCGCTTATTTAGCTCAATTAACATCGAGGGTTAGTTCAACTTCAAACGTTGAATTTCATGCACGTATCATCATTGAGCAATACATCAAACGCCAATTGATTCATGTTTCCTCGGAAATCCAACGTTTATCGTATGAAGATACAACGGATGTGTTCCAAATTTTGGACCACATGGAACAGGAGTTATTTACGATCGCTGAATCCAATATTCGTAAGAACTACGAAAGTATGTCAGACATTCTCTTAAAAGCCGTTGCGGAATTAGAGGAGAAGCAACAACAAAAAAGTGGTATGACTGGAGTTCCGTCTGGTTTCACAGATTTGGATCGTTTGACATCAGGTTGGCAAAAACAAGAATTAATCATCATCGCAGCACGTCCCGGTATGGGTAAAACGGCCTTTGTCGTTTCGGCTTGTCGGAACGCTGCCGTTGAGTGGGGCCATGCTGTTGCCTTATTCTCGCTGGAGATGAGTGCTGTGCAATTGGTCAATCGTATCATTTCAGCAGAAGCTGAAATTGAGGCAGAAAAGATTCGTAAAGGAAAATTAGAACCACATGAGTGGCAACAATTACATACGAAAATCAAGCGTTTATATGAGGCTCCGATCTTCGTTGATGATACACCTGCCTTATCTATTCTTGAACTTCGTGCGAAATGCCGACGTTTAAAAGCCCAAAAAGACATTAAATTAATTGTCATTGACTACTTGCAGTTGATGACCGGAGATAATGGAGGCAAAGGAGCGAGTGGTAACCGTGAACAAGAAATTGCACAAATCTCACGTGCCTTGAAGCAATTAGCCAAAGAACTTGATGTACCGGTAATCGCACTTTCGCAGTTGAACCGTTCGACAGAAACACGTGGAGGAAACAAAAAACCTCAGTTATCTGACCTTCGTGAATCGGGAGCCATTGAGCAAGATGCCGATCAGGTTATGTTCATTTACCGACCAGAGTACTACCAAATTACAGCCGACGAAAACGGAAATTCCTTAGCGGGAATGGGAGAAATTATCATGGCCAAAAACCGTTCCGGTTCATTGGACAGCGTGTGGTTGAAGTTCATCGGTAAATTCACGAAATATTGTGATTTGGATTTCCAACCGTTTGGAGGTGCTGAGGGAGGCGAAAGCTTTAACTTAAGTAATCTAGGTGATCAAACATCCAATTTTGAACAGGGTGGAGGAGATGCTGTATTCAAAGGAAGTAAAATGAATTTACCTCCGGAGCAGGATTTTGATCCGTTGAATAGCCCTTTTTAGAGTGGGGAGTTAAGAGTTAAGAATTAAGAGTTAAGAATTGGCTAAATATATTTATCAAAACTTACTCATAGTTCTTAACTCTTAGTTCTTAGTTCTTAACTCTCAATCTAACAATATTCTCCACATGATGCGTCTGTGGGAACATATCCACCGGATGTACCACATCCACCTCATAGGCTACATCCAATAAAGCTAAATCGCGCGCTTGCGTAGCTGGATTACAACTTACATAAACGATTTTCTTCGGTTTTACAGCTAAGATTTGGTTGACTACATCCAAATCCATTCCCGCACGCGGAGGATCTGTGATGATAACATCCGGTGCACCATGAATCGCGATGAATTCTTCTGTTAACACCTTTTTCATATCGCCAGCAAAGAAAGTTGCATTGGTAATCCCATTTAATTCGGCATTAATTTTTGCATCTTCTACGGCCATTTCCACATATTCTAAACCAACGACTTTTGTCGCATGTTTGGCAAGAAATAGACCAATCGTTCCCGTTCCTGTGTACAAATCATATACAACCTCATTGCCTTGGAGGTCGGCGTATTCGCGCACCAACTGGTATAATTTCAAGGCTTGTTTGGCATTTGTTTGGAAGAAGGATTTAGGGCCAATTTGAAATTTCAAATCTTCCATCGTTTCAACCATGAATGGTTTGCCATGGTAGCAGACAACTTCTAAATCGTGGAAAGTATCGTTCCCTTTTTGGTTAATGACATAGTTTAGCGACGTAATCATAGGAAATGACGATTTCAAATATTCCATGACCAATTTAATTTCTTCCTCTGTTGCATAGGCGAATTGAACAGTGACCATCCATTCGTCGGTAACCGTATTTCGAATAATCAAATTACGCAAAGCACCTTCTTGTTGGTTTTTCAATTCATAATATGAGATACCATTCGCATTAGCAAAATCACGCACACCATTACGTATCGCATTCGATGGATCCGGTTGCAGGTAACAATGATCTACGGGTAAAATCTTATCAAAACGACCAGGAACATGGAATCCCAAGGCATTCATGTTGCCTAAATCTTCTTTTCCAATTTCATCTTCGGTCAGCCATCGCGCACAAGAAAATGTAAATTCCAGTTTATTTCGGTAATAATATGTCTCTTCAGAACCTAAAATGGGTTGAAATTCGGGCAATTTCACCTTCGCAATTCGCGTCAAATTATCTTTAACTTGTTGGGTCTTAAATGCCGTTTGCGATTCATAAGAAACATGTTGCCATTTACAACCACCGCAAATACCAAAATGGCTACAAGCAACTTCGGTACGATGTTTAGAAAGTGGCTGAATATTAATTGCTTGCGCTTGTTTAAAGCTTTTCTTCGACTTTAAAATACGCAAGTCGGCGATATCACCCGGAGCCACCGCACCTTGCACAAAAATTACTTCATCGTTCACTTTGGCAATGCATTTTGCCTCAGCGGCAAAATCCAAAATGGCGATTTGTTCCAACACCACTGGGGCTTTCTTTTCTTTTTTCTTACTCATGCTGCTAAAAATGTGCACAAAAATACGGCTTTATGTGGGCAAGCCAACCAATTCAAGATAAAACCTTAACTTCGCAAGCAAATTAATTTACATGAAGAATCAAGTTATTATCATCACAGGAGCGAGCTCGGGTATAGGCAAAGCATTGGCATTTGAATATGGCAGACAAGGAGCGATTGTCGTCATAACTGGTCGTAATCAAACAAAGCTAAACAAAGCTGCGGCTGAATTACAAGCGGCTAACATCGAACAATATGCTATTGTTTGTGATAGTAGCTCAGAGGAACAAACTCGAAAAATGATACAAGAGACGGTCGATCGATTTGGCAGAATCGACCTATTAATTAATAATGCGGGCATATCGATGCGATCGATGTTTGAGACCGTCGACCTTCAAGTTCTGAAACAGGTCATGGACATTAATTTTTGGGGAACTGTCTATGCGACACATGCTGCCCTGCCATATTTAAAACAAAGTAAAGGAGGTATCATTGGAATCTCATCGATTGCTGGATATCGAGGTT
>JAHEAY010000041.1 GCA_024642485.1 Cytophagaceae bacterium | reverse complement strand
GGTATGACCCCCGAAGAAAAAGCTAATGCTTTTGATTTGTTTTACAGAGGAAACAAAAATATTTCTTTAGGAACGGGTTTAGGCTTGGCTCTTTCACAAGAGTTTGTTGCCTTGCACAAGGGAGAAATCACGATAAATTCAGAAAAAGGCAAAGGGACCACCTTCAGAATTATACTTCCTATCATGGAGGTAAAGCACCTTTTGTTAGAAAAACCTGTACTAGTTTCTTCTAAGAATATCACTGAATTTGAGGAGGATAGTACTCTCATGATAGAAAACAATACGCAACTCACGTTTGAGAACACGCTAATCGTGATTGAAGACAATCAAGATTTGAACCAATTTCTAACCCAAAAATTAGGGAAAAGCTATACTGTAGTGGCTACGGATAACGCAGAAGATGGTTGGCAAGAAATTTTAACCTGTATTCCTGATATGATTATTTGTGATGTGATGTTACCCGGTATGGATGGCTTCGCTTTGACGCAGAAGGTAAAATCTGATTTCAGAACCTCTCATATTCCGGTAATTTTATTGACTGCTAAAAGTCAAATTGAAAGTCAAATTGAAGGGACAAAAGCTGGGGCTGATGATTATATTTTAAAACCGTTCAACCAGCAATTATTAGAGGAAAAATTGAAAGGTTTGGTTGAAAATCGAGAACGTATGAGACGCAGATTCTCAACTGAAGTTATTCATCCCAATCAAGTTCAGAAAGGAGAAAGAAGATTTTTAATTGAATTTGAAGCATTAATCGAAAAGAATATTCAAGACAGTTCACTATCAGTCGAGAAATTAAGTCAAGAGTTAGGAATGTCCAGAGTTCAGTTATTTAGAAAAATATCAGCCTTGACAAACCGAAATGTGGCGGATTACATTGCTGATTATAAATTGCGAAAAGCCAAGATTCTCTTAAATGATCATGAAAAAAACATTTCTGAGATTGCTTACGAGTTAGGCTTCAGTACGCCAAGTTATTTTACGACCTTTTTTAAACAGAAGACAGATAAGACGCCAAGTGATTGGCGGAATAGTTAAATGTATCAATTGTGGTATTTTGTGTTACAATCCTTGTATCAAGGGATTTATCTCTTTATAAATATTATGTAAAGTGTTGATAATAAATCATTTACAAATTGTTACAGAACTGTAAGTATTTGAAAGAATTCTAATATCCTACCCTAAAGTATTGCTCTAATTTTGATTCATCAAAAACGTAACAAGTTTGTAATGAATCAAAATATTAAAATATTTTTCTGGTCGCTCTCGGCTTCTTTGGGTGGTTTTCTTTTTGGCTTTGATACGGCCGTAATTTCTGGAGTTGAACAAACACTTCAAAAACTTTGGGAACTCAATTCCTTAGAACACGGAGTGACCGTTTCCATTGCTTTAATAGGTACTGTTGTAGGCTCTCTAATTGGGGGTATTCTTGCCGATAAATTTGGCAGAAAAAAATCGCTTTTCATTATCGGTATTCTTTATTTGCTTTCTTCTTTAGGTACCGCTTATGCTTTCGATTGGTCGGTATTTTTAATATTCAGATTTATGGGTGGTCTTGGCGTTGGTGTTTCATCGGTCGTTGCTCCCTTGTACATATCTGAAATCGCTCCAGCTCACAAGCGTGGACGCTTGGTAGCGATGTTTCAGTTCAATATCGTTTTAGGGATTTTAATGGCCTACCTGTCAAATTACTTTTTATCTGGTATAGGTGAAAATGATTGGCGTTGGATGTTAGGAGTACAAGCCTTCCCTTCGCTTATTTTTACCATTACGGTTATGTTAATTCCTGAAAGCCCACGTTGGTTGATTCTTCAAAGAGGAGATGTTTCCACCGCTCGAACTATTCTTCATTCCATTGACAAAGATGCTGCTGAGCAGATCATCGTCTCAATCCAGAAAAATACTACTAAAGTGAAAGTAGTTTTGTTCCAAAAAGCCTATAATCGTCCAATCTTGTTAGCAGTATTATTTGCGGTATTTAACCAAGTTTCTGGTATCAATGCAATTATATATTTCGCTCCTCGCATTTTTGAAATGGGAGGTATTGGTAAGGATTCAGCTTTATTGTCTTCGGCGGGAATTGGGCTAATGAACCTCATTTCTACATTGTTAGGTATTTCGATGATTGATCATTTTGGACGCCGAACCTTAATGAAGGTGGGCACCGTCGGACTTATTCTTACACTTATTTTGGTTTCTCAGGCATTATTTAGCCAACAAATGAGTTTAAATGTTCCTTTTTATCTTTTCGCGTATATCTCTTTCTTTGGTTTCTCTCAAGGAGCAGTTATTTGGGTATTTATCTCGGAAATCTATCCTAATGAAGTCCGAGCTAATGGACAAGCCTTAGGCAGTTTTACACATTGGCTAATGGCGAGTTTCATCACTTTTACTTTCCCTTATTTTGCTGAAACCTTTGGGGGTGGGATCGTCTTTGCCTTTTTTGCTTCTATGATGGTTTTACAATTGCTTTTTGTATGGAAACTCATGCCTGAAACTAAAGGAAAATCACTTGAAAACATGGATAATATAATAATTACGCACTAGAAATATGCTGAGTCATAAAAACAAGATCATTTGCTTTGGCGAAATGCTTTGGGATATGCTTCCTACAGGAAAAGTGCCTGGTGGAGCCCCCATGAATGTTGCTATTCAATTGAAAAATATGGGTAATAATGCTGTAATCATTAGTAGAGTAGGCACAGATGATTTAGGGAATGAGTTGCTCAGATTTATAAAAGATAATGGGCTATCAACGCAATTTATCCAACACGGACAAACGCACCTAACTGGTGTTGTGAAAGTGAATATTGAAGATAAAAATAATGTTAGCTACAAAATTGTCAAACCGGTGGCTTGGGATTATATCGGAGTAGAAAATGATGCATTGGAAGCAGTGGAAAATTCGGATTGTTTCGTCTTTGGAAGTCTTTCAGCCAGGTCAGAGGAAACCTTTAATACACTTAAAAAACTCTTGGAGGTGGCAAAGTTTAAAGTGTTGGACATTAATTTACGCCCACCTTATTACAACAAAGAAACTATCACGTTTTTACTGAAAAAGACAGATTTTCTGAAACTTAATCACATTGAATTAGATGAAATATCAGGCTGGTTTTGTACCAAAGGGACAATTCAAGAAAACCTAATCCATTTGTCCGAATTGTTTAACATCGATACGATTTGTGTAACACAGGGTGAAGATGGAGCAATGCTTTTACATCGAAAGGAGTTTTTCCACAGTCCGGGATTTGTGGTTGATGTAGTGGATACAATTGGCAGCGGTGATTCTTTTTTAGCCTCCTTTATCTCAAATTTCTTAAAAAACGTCGCCCTAGAAAATGCCCTGATTGAAGCATGTGCAGTGGGAGCATTTGTGGCCACCCACCATGGAGCTTCTCCTCTTATTTCCAAAGAACAAATTCAGCTTTTAATAAATAATCATTCAGTACGAGTTCCTTTTAGTAAAGTTTAATACTTACAATTAAAACAATTCAAATTATGAAAAAAACCCTATTATCTTTTATTGTGATGTTTTTAACATTACAAGCGGCTTATGCCCAACGCCAGGTGACTGGCACGGTCCGAGGAGGCGACAATAATGTGCCTCTCATCGGTGCAAGTGTACTAGTGACTGGTACAAAAATTGGTGCAATCACCGATGTAAATGGTAAGTTTTCAGTTTCAGTTTCTGAAAGTGCTTCTACTATTCAAGTAAGTTTTAGTGGGTATGAAAAACAGGACGTATCCATTAAAGGAGTTAGCGATGTACAAATTACCTTAGCTTATGGAAAAGAATTGAGCGAAGTAGTAGTAGTTGGTTATACATCTCAAAGAAAACAAGATTTGACTGGATCAGTGGTGGTGGTTGATTTGAAACCCATCAAAAATATCAGCTCAGGTAACCCGATGCAATCTTTGCAGGGGCGTGTACCTGGTTTGTATATTGAAAAAGATGGTTCTCCTAATGGAAGTAACTCCCGAATTTTGATTCGTGGAGCCAATACTTTAGGAAATAATGACCCGCTTTATATCATTGATGGAATTCCAACTACTCGTCCTGAGGTGTTCCAAAACATGAATCCAGCCAATATCGAATCAGTTCAAGTATTAAAAGACGCTTCGGCGGAATCTATTTATGGAGCTAGAGCCTCGAATGGGGTTATAATCGTTACCACCAAAAATGGGGGTAATACAGACGGAAAAATTGAATTTCAATTCAACAGCAGTATTTCTGCGCAATCAGAAAAATCGATGCGTTTTAATATGTTGAACTCTTTAGATAGAGGTAAAGCCTTATGGCAAGCCTCTGTCAATGATGGACAAGATCCCGCTGCTGGTTATGGTGATATTTATTCCTTTGACTGGAATAATAATTTCCAAAGTCCAAAATTAAATGGCGTTACCCTTAAACCTTATGTAGGTGGAGACGCTAATACGCCAGTAGGTGATACCAATTGGCAAGATGTCATGTACAAAACAGGTATCGTGACAAAAAATGATTTTACTGCTTCTTATGGCAACAAAAATTCTTCGTTAGAAATCAATATTGGGCAATTGAAAAATACGGGGATGTTGCGTTATACGAACTACGACCGTTTGAGCGGAAGCATCAACGCCATGACGCGTGCATTCAATGATAAATTAAAGTTTGGTGTTAATCTTCGTGTCGCGAATTCAAATGAAACACTTACTGCAAGAGATTTGGGAGGTGCTTCAACTACTTTTTTAGCTGCTACTCTTGTCCCAACTATTCCTGTTTTTCAGAAAGACGGCAAAACATATGCTGGTGCATCAGGTGGTGGATATTCGGATAGAAATAACCCTTTGCACATGCAAGAACTTGCGAAATGGAACAATGCAAATCGTTTGAGTTCGTTTGGAAACATTTTCGTAGAAATTCAACCGATCAAAAACCTCTTTTTCAAATCGAATCTGGGCGTTGATAACGCGACATACTTAAATAAGGTGATAACGCCTACATTTTCGGAAGGCGCTTTTAACCGCACGACAAACAGCTTAGCTTTTGACCAAAATCATTACGTCAGTACAACTTGGTCAAATACATTGCGTTATAATTGGGATTTGAATGCGAAGAATCAATTCAAATTCTTAGTTGGTACTGAATATATCAAAACAGATTTGGATTTTCAATTCACGAAGAAAGAAGGATTTGCTCTTCAATCAGAGGATTATTTTACGCTAAATGCTGGAACAGGAAACACCACTGTTTCAGGAGGTTCTACAGGAAGTCGTTTATTCTCTCAATTTGCTCGTGTTGATTATAATTTTTCAGATAAATATTTAGCTGCTGTTACCGTTCGTCGTGATGGTTCATCTCGTTTTGGTTCAGATAATCAATATGGAATTTTCCCTGCAGCCTCTTTAGGTTGGAGAATTGACCAAGAGAATTTTATGAAGAGTAATAAAATTTTCTCTGAACTCAAGGCAAGAGTCGGCGTAGGTCGTGTAGGTAATCAACAAATTGGTGATTTAGCTCGTTTTGGTCTATTTGATACAAGATACGGAACAACTCAGGCTCAATTAGTTGGTGGTTTTTGGGAACAATATATGAACATCGGTACAGCTTATTCTTTGTCTGGAGCTAATACCGGGACATTGCCTTCAGGATTTGTTCAAACACAAGCGGCCAATTCGGGATTAAAGTGGGAAACTACAGACGAAATTAACGTAGGTCTAGATTATGCCATTTTGAACAATAAAATTTTTGGATCATTTGATTATTTCACGCGTAATACTTCCGGTATTTTGATTACGCCACCAGTAGCGGCAACTCTTGGTGAGGGACAATCAAAAGCAGTGAATGGTGCGTCAAAATCAAATAAAGGCTGGGAATTTGTATTAGGATACCGTGGATCAGTAGGAAATGATTTGAAATTCAATCTTGTTTCAAACTTTGCACATTTCAGAGATGAAATTACCGAATTGCCAGAAAATGTACGTCCAGCTTATGCAGGGAACTTGGTAAATACCATTATTGGACATTCACAATTTGATATTTTCGGTTACAAGACCAATGGACTTTTCCAATCGCAAGCTGAAGTAGATGCGGCTCCTAAACAAATAGGTGCTGGCCCAGGAAGAATTCGATATGTGGATATTAACGGAGATAATAGAATTGATGATTTGGACAGAACTTGGATTGGTACCACTTTACCAGCACTTGAATATGGATTACGATTGGATTTGACCTATAAAAAATTCGATGCCTCTATTTTCGGTTCAGGAGTAGCGGGTAGAGAAGGTTTTGATGTGTATACCGTTTTCAATAATTTAATGAGAAGTAGAGAAAATGTTGGTCCCGGTGTATTTAACGCATGGACACCCCAAAACACAAATACCAATGTGCCTGCTCTAACATTGAAGGATAACAATGGGGAAGGTCGTACGTCTGACTATTTCATCGTCAATACTTCGTATTTCAAAATGCGAAACATACAAGTAGGTTATACCCTCACTCCTAAATCTGTATTTTCAAGAATTCGTTTTTATGGAATGGCTGAAAACCTATTTTGGTTTAAAAGCAAGAATTACTTGAGCCCAGATCCAGAGCGTATTGACCTTGACCCTGTGCCGATTCCAAAAACCTTCACTTTCGGAATTAACGCATCTTTTTAAACCTAAATCGAATTAATGAATGACCTCCAAGGGGGTAATAAAACTTAAATTTTTAAAAAAAATGAAAAACATAATAGTTTCAACTATAATCGTTTCGAGCCTATTTTTATTCGGCTCCTGCCAGGATGAACTAAATTATACACCCACAGGTGTATTGTCTTCATCTGATTTGACCTCTCCAGCGGCCATTGATGGTTTGGTGACATCTGCTTATGCGGCCATTGGAAATGGTGATATGATTGGACCCATCTATAGTGACTGGGTATACGGAAGTGTTCGTTCTGACGATGCCTACAAAGGTGGGGGTGGTACGGGTGACGTTGGAGAAATAGATGCCTTAGAACACTATAATCTGACTACTCCTACGCTTGGTGCCTTTGTAACTCGTTCTTGGCAAAACCTTTTCAAGTCAATTTCTAGATGTAATGTCGCCCTTCGTGCCGTAAATACTCTAGATGAAGCCAAATATCCATCTAAAAAAATACGTTTAGCTGAATTGCGTTTTTTAAGAGGGCATAGCTACTTTGTTATGAAAAGATTGTACAAAAACATTCCTATTTTCGATGAAACTATTTCTGATGAAGAGATTCTAAAAGTTTCTAATACGATAAGTAATGATGAATCTTGGAATAAAATTGCGGCCGATTTTCAATTTGCTATTGATAATTTACCAACTACACAACAAGAGGTAGCTCGTGCAAATAAGTTAGCAGCTCAAGCTTATTTAGCCAAGGTGCGGTTGTACCAGGCTTATGAGCAAGATGCAACTCATAAAGTTGTAAATATCAATAAAACAAAATTGCAAGAGGTTGTTTCCCTTACACAAGCAGTTATTTCTTCTGGGAAATATAGATTAAGCTCAGACATTGCAGATAATTTCTTGCCGGAAACGGAGAATGGTCCAGAATCCATCTTTGCTATCCAATTTACTGTGAATGATGGAACGACGGCAGGACGTATGAGCTACGAAGATGGCTTGAATTATCCTCACGGTGCTCCACAATATGGGTGTTGTGGATTTCATGCAGCAAGTCAAAACTTAGTGAATGCACATACAACGGATATTGACGGTTGGCCAAATTTTGAAACATTTAATGACAGCAATGCAAATTTGAATACTCAAACCGTTGATCCACGCCTTGACCACACTGTTGGAATCGATGGACACCCGTACAAATATGATAATTCAAAACCTTTCAGCAATAGTTGGGTACGTGATGCAGGTGTTTATGGCAATTTTCATACCATGCGTTTTCAACAATTGGCCTCTAGTGGTTCTTATTTCAAACTTGGACCATTTATGGGAACCGCAAAAAATTATGATATTCTCCGATTCGATGATGTCCTGTTAATGCAAGCCGAAGCTTACATTCAATTAGGACAACATGAGAAAGCCTTAGACATCATTAATCAAATCAGAAATAGAGCAGCGGCAAGTACGGGAAGACTAAAAAAAGCAGACGGGACATTTGCTTCCAAGTATAATGTAAAGCCTTATTCATCTACAATCTGGACACAGAATTTTGCTTGGAAAGCATTAATGTGGGAGCGAAGAATTGAATTTGCTACAGAAGGCTCACGTTTTTTTGACTTAGTTCGTTGGGGTATTGCTGAACAAACTCTTAATGGATACATTTCAAAAGAGAAAGTTAGAAGACCGTATTTAGCTACAGCGAAATTTACAGCTGGAAGGGATGAATATCTACCAATTCCACAAGCGGAAATCACTTTTACGAATGGTTTATACAAGCAAAATCCAGGCTTCTAAAACATCTAACAATTTTAGTAGAGGTTAAGAATGATTCGAATGGTAGTAGTTTT
>JAHEAY010000037.1 GCA_024642485.1 Cytophagaceae bacterium | reverse complement strand
AGCTTTTTGACATTAACATTTTTTAAGGATTTAAAGGCAATAAAAACCTAATGATTCGTTTAGGTGATAAAAACTAACATATGAATTATTCCATTCTCTGGGCAGACGACGAAATTGATTTATTAACTCCCTATATTTTATTTCTAGAAAGCAAAGGTTATCAAGTCACGGCCGTTAATTCCGGTGCGGATGCCTTGGACCTTGTCCATAAACAAAAATTCGATGTTTTGTTTTTGGATGAAAATATGCCCGGAATGACAGGATTGGAAGTACTACTTGCGATTAAACAAATTCGTCCAAATCTTCCAGTTATCATGATTACAAAATCGGAGGAAGAGGAATTAATGGAAGATGCTATCGGATCTAAAATTGCCGACTACCTAATTAAACCACTGAATCCCAATCAATTACTACTATCCGTTAAACGTATTTTTGACAAAAAACGTTTGGAAGAGGAGAAGACGAATTTAAGTTACCAACAAGAATTTCGGGAACTTTCCATGCGTTATCAAGATGATTTAAACGCGGCAGAATGGGCTGAAATCTATAAAAAGCTAACCTATTGGGAGCTGGAAATCGATCAGACAGAGAATAAATCGATGTCGGAGGTGCTCATCAACCAGAAATCAGAAGCAAACGTCCATTTCAGTAAATTCATTGAGAATTCGTATGAATCCTGGTTACAGAAACCGAATAGCGACACGCCTATTTTGAGCCATTTGATGATGCGCAAACATGTTTTTCCGCGCCTACAAGATAAGTCCCCGCTCTTCTTTATTTTGGTTGACAACTTACGTTATGACCAATGGAAAACCTTGGAATTATTTATCCAAGATTATTTCCAAGTGGAAGATGAAAAGACCTATTATTCTATTTTACCTACGACAACGGCTTATGCCCGAAACTCCATATTTGCAGGCATGATGCCGATGGAGATTCAAAAAAATTATCCCGACAAATGGGTGTTTGATTTAGGGGATTCGGAAGATGAGGAAGGTTATAACCAGCATGAAGAGTTCTACTTAAATGAGCAATTAAAACGCTTAAGAATCGATGCGAAGGCATCTTATCATAAAATTATTCATCAATACCAGGGCAAACAGTTAGTTGATAATTTCAATAAATTATTAACCAATCAGTTGAACGTCGTCGTGTATAATTTTGTGGACATGCTTTCCCATGCACGGACCGACATGGCCATGATTAAGGAACTAGCACCCGATGAATCCGCATACCGTAGCCTAACGGCGAGTTGGTTCCAGCACTCACCGCTGTTCGATTTCTTGAAGCGCATTGCGGAGAAAAAAGGGCGAGTGATTATTACTACAGACCACGGCATGATTCGCGTACAAAACCCGATTAAAATCATTGGAGATCGTAATACAAACACCAATCTTCGTTACAAACAGGGGAAAAATTTAAACTGGGATGCCTCTAGTAAGATGATGGTATGCAGAAAACCAGAACAATTATTCTTGCCGAAACCCAATGTTTCTACCTCATATGTCTTTTCAAAAGAAGACTACATGTTTGCTTATCCGAACAATTACAATCAATATGTTAACCACTACCGAAATACCTTCCAACATGGCGGTATTTCGCTAGAGGAATGTATCATTCCAGTAACCTATTTGACGGGGAAATAATTGATTAAAGAGAGCTTACAGGTACGATATGTCCACCTTCGCACTTCAAGATTTTTCCTGGAACACGTTCGATTGTGTGGTAATCGTGGCTAGCCATGATAATCGAAGTACCTTGTTGGGTCAATTGCTTAAATAATTGCATGATTTCCATCGAAACCTCAGGATCTAAATGTCCCGTAGGCTCATCTGCAAGAATTAATAGCGGATTATTCAACAAAGCACGAGCAATCGCGATACGTTGCTGCTCTCCACCGGACAATTTATGTACGCGCTTATGAATCGCGTTTGACATACCTACTTGTTCCAAAACAGCTTCGATACGTGTTTTGATTTCGGCTTTATCTTGATGACCTGTAGCTTCCAATACGAAAGCTAAATTCCGCTCTACATTGCGGTCGGTCAACAACTGAAAGTCTTGAAATACAAATCCTAATTTACGGCGCAGATACGGAATATCTTGATTTTTAATAGTCACCAAATCATAGCCAGCAACTTGAGCGGAGCCCGCATCAATGGCTAATTCACCGAAAATAGCTTTAAAAAAGGTACTTTTTCCTGAACCCGACTTACCAATCAAATAATAAAATTCACCTGCCTCAACTGTTAACGATATATCTGTTAAAGTAGGAACTCCTTCCTGCGAGATATGAACATTTTCAAAAGTCAATACAGACATAAAAATTAAATTATTGGTTAGACTTGGCGTGATCAGCTAAGAAAGTTGCTAAACCACTATCCGTTAATGGGTGTTTTAATAGGGCTAACATCGCAGACAATGGGCCTGTCATTACATCAGCACCAATTTCAGCACATTTAATAATGTGAATCGGGTGACGAACAGATGCAGCTAAAATTTGAGTTTCGAACTCGTAATTATCGTAAATCACACGAATTTGATCAATCAAATCCATGCCATCAAATGAAATATCATCTAAACGGCCAATGAAAGGAGAAACATAAGTTGCTCCAGCTTTAGCAGCTAAAAGTGCTTGCCCCGCAGAGAAAACCAACGTACAGTTGGTCTTAATACCCCGATTTGAAAAATATTTCAATGCCTTGATACCATCTTTAATCATCGGAATCTTCACAACAATCTTGTCATCCAATTCTGCTAACTCCTCACCTTCACGGATCATACCTTCGTATTCTGTAGCAATCACTTCCGCAGAAACATCACCATCAACTAAGTCACAAATTGCTTTGTAATGACGTAAAACGTTATCTTTTCCGCTAATGCCTTCTTTGGCCATTAGAGAGGGATTGGTTGTTACACCATCCAAAACGCCTAAATCTTGTGCTTCTTTGATATGGGCTAAATTCGCCGTGTCGATAAAAAATTTCATATGGGGAGGTTTATAAAGGCAAAAAAAAATGGCAAATTCACCGCTACAACCAACCTACCTTTGCTTCTTTCACGACCTGGAGGATTCAGCGGGAGCTGGTAATTTGCCGATGCAAATATGGCAAAATCTGCGCTTTTTTCAAAATAAATGCCAATAATTTCCGAATACCCCTTAACTTTAATTTCAAATTAAAAATATGCGAATCCTTTCTTATTTCTGCCTTTCCTTAATGCTACTTGCCTGCTCTTCAGATGCTGATTCTTGGCTTCAAGAAGCGAAGAGTCGTTTACAAAAAGGAGAAACGGTATCCGCCAAAGAAGCGATTAAGAAAGCATTAGAGAAAAATCCTGGTTTAGCGGAAGCTTATAATTTGCAAGGGGTTATCGCATTTCAAGAGAAAAACTGGGACGAAGCTAGAACGAATTACCAGAAAGCCATTGAATTAAAACCATCATTATATTCAGCGCAGATGAACTTAGGTGCACTTGAAATGGAACAAGGTATTTGGGCCAAAGCATTAGCTCCTACCGAGGCAGCCATCAAATTACAACCAGATTCAAGCGCAGCATATTTACAACATGGTATTGTACAAGCAGCCTTGGGTAAACCGGATGCCGCCATTGCCGACTTCTCTTTGAGTATTTCAAAAAACGCCAAAGAGATTAATGCCTTATACAATCGAGGGAATATCTATTTCCAACAAGAAAAATATGCTTTAGCCAATCAAGATTTTGAAGCATGTGTGCAAATTGACCCCAATTTTGGAAAAGGATTTTATGCCATGGGCTTAAGTTATTATAAAGTTAACGAGAAAGACAAAGCTTGTTTTGCTTTACAACAAGCACAAAAATTAAAATATCCTGGAGCCAAAGAGGCCGTAACTAACCTGTGTAACTAACCTAATGAAAACGAAAAAAGCCACCTCATTTTTGGGAATCCTCTTTTCCCTTACTTTTCTCTTATTTACGTATTGGCAATTTAATGATCCGGACCCCATTTTATGGGTTCCTATTTATGGCGTTGCCACCTATGTGTCATTCCAAGCATTTAGAGGAATGGTCAACAAAGAATTAATGCTCGTATTGTTTGTACTAAGCACATTTGCGGGTATACAATTATGGGTAGAGATGACAGCTTGGGAAGGATTTATGACAGATGGCTTGGCCATGAAAACAATGAATCAAGAACTAGCGCGTGAGGCAGTGGGCCTTTGGATCGCTTCATTTTCATTTGCATTGTATTACCTTTTAGAAAAAAAATAAGATGCTTGAATTAGGTTTTGCTTCAGCAATTTTGCCCAATTTATCTTTAGAACAAGTATTGGATTTTGCCCATCGCGCAAGATTCTCTTGTGTCGAAGTAATGTGTTGGCCTTCACAAAATAGCGATACCCGTCGCTATGCGGGCGTAAGTCACATCGCAGTGGACCAATTAGATTCCTTGGGCTTGTTGAATTTGAAAACCTATTTAAAGCAACACCCCGTAAAAATCTCTGCGTTGGGATATTATCCCAATCCCATGGACCCCAATGAGGAGCAGGCACAGTTTTACAGAGAACATATAAAAAAGATTATTCGTGCAGCTGCAGTACTCGAAATACCTGTGGTTAACACGTTTATTGGAAGAGATTTTACCAAAAGTGTCGCTTACAACTTGGATAAATTCAAGGAAGTTTGGCCAGAAATTATTGCCTTAGCAGACTCGTTAAACATCAAAATAGGGATTGAAAATTGCCCGATGTTTTTCACGGATGATGAATGGCCGGGAGGCAAAAACTTGGCAACTACGCCTAAGATTTGGGATCAACTCTTTAGCATTATTCCTTCTTCGAATTTTGGACTTAACTATGATCCTTCGCACATGGTTTGGCAGCAAATGGATTATTTATACCCCATCTATCACTACGCGGAGAAATTACACCATATTCACTTAAAGGACGTTAAGGTCTACCAAGATAAATTAGACCGCGTAGGAATCATGGCGAATCCATTGGAATATCATTCCCCGAAATTGCCTGGTTTAGGCGATATACATTGGGGGAAATTCATCAGTGCCTTGCATGACATTAGATACCGCGGACCTATCGTAATTGAAGTAGAAGATAAAGCATTTGAAGGCTCAGATGACGATGTTCAGAAGGCGATTTACATGGCAAGAAATCACATAAACACTTATTTACCTTAAGAAGCAGGCACCATTCTAACTGAAGCATCGACATACGTCGACTTGTAAGTACGTGTTCCAGAAAAAGTAAATTCAGATTTAATGAGGTTTTCAATATTACCTATTCCATCCAATACAAAGTAATTGGTATCCGAGATTTGTAATTGGGTGTCATTATTAATTAACTTCCATTTACCGGATGCGGAGTTATTTCCGGTATTATCAATTGCAACACAAGTACCATCCGACTTGAATGTCAAACGCACTTTTGACATATCATATTGCGAGCCATCTGCGGTACGCCCTCGCTGATAAACCGTCCCATTTAAATAACCACTGGCTATTACTTCCTGAATCTGCCAAGTAGTACTCAACAATATTTCTGTTTTGGTTTGCGGATTAAAACTAGTATCTGATTGACATGAAAACAGAAAACTCAAACAAAGCAGAAAATATAGATATTTCATTATTGGTTTATTAAACGGCAAATTTACGAATTTTTAGGAATAAAAAAGGGGGACTTTTTAGCCCCCCTGAATTTTTAAAACGCAAACTATTATTTAGTTGGCTTCGCAAAAATATTCACATCAATATTTGGATTAAGCTCAATCGAAACAGTATCTACCGTCATCATTCCACCCATTGGACTTGCTGTTTCCATCGTATATGGAAAATACAATCCATCTACAGCCTTGTAATTTGAAAAGTTAACTTCCGTGTCAACTTCTTGGCCATTGGCTTTTAATTTGCCTGTCACTTTTACGATAAAATACGTTGTAGCCGACACATAAACTTGGGATTCATCACCACTTGCCTTGCTTACCTTCAACAAGTAAACATCAGCTCCATCTAGCTTTTCTTTGCTGACTAAATCAATTTTTGCACCATCTTTTAGGGCATTGATTAATGTTGATCCAATATTTTTCTGCGATGCAGCTAATTTCACTTGATCTCCTGGCATTTGCTCAGGCTCACCCGTACCGCCCATCATGGCAGGTCGCATCATCCAACCCGATTCACCATTGATTGCTGTGATAATCTTATTACCCATTACTTCTACCTCCGTAAGAAAGCCTTGACCAACCAGAATCGATGTTTTACTTTCAATATCCATCCCCTGAACACTGAATTTATTTTTCATCACCAAACTTTTAACAGCTGACCATTTTTCAGGACTTCCCATGGCAGCTTGATGTTTACTCAAAACTTCTTCTGTTGATTGAGCTTTTAAGATGATAGAGCCGCATAAAAGCAAGCCTAACATGAATGCATTACGTGTGTTTTTCATAAGGGTTTATTTTTTCCGAAAGGTATTGATTCCACAACAATATTTCATTCCACTGAACATGGAATCAAACCAATTATCAGTTTACTGATTATTTTTCGGGATTGAACGCATGATGATTCCCCAAGCTACGAACCCAACAATTCCTGCTGCGAAGAATGCCGCTCCGGGAAAATTATGTTCTGATGTCGTAAAATAAGCAAATAAATTCGATGCAAAAAGCGGGCCTAAAATCGTCGTAATGGATTGAAGACTTGTCAAACCTCCCTGCAATTCACCTTGTTCATTCGCGCCCACTTGTTGGGTTATTAAGCTTTGTAAAGCCGGACCCGCCAACCCTCCTAATCCGAAAGGCACCATAAACGCATACATCATCCAAGATTTTGAGGCAAAAGCGAAAAGTAGAAAACCTGATGCCCAAAGGAGTAAACCAAATGAAATAGCTTTGCGCTCTCCTATTTTGGGTGTAATCACGCGTGTCAAACCACCTTGAACAATAGCCACGATTAACCCTACAAAAGCTAAGGAATAGCCAACTTCATCTGGAGACCAATTAAATACCTTCATCGTAAAATAGGACCAAGTACTCGGATGTGCCTGACTCGCTAATTGGATACAGAAATATCCTCCAATTAAACCTAACACAAGCGGATGATAACGCGACATGTGTTTTAAGGAACCAAACGGATTCGCACGCTTCCAGTTAAACGGTCGGCGATTCGCTAAACTCAAGGATTCTGGCAAAACAAAATACCCATAAAGTGCATTAAGCATGGTTAAACCCGCTGAGGCATAAAAGGGTAAATGCACATCGATATTACCCAAAGCACCTCCAATGGCGGGTCCTACAATAAATCCTAACCCAAAGGCCGCACCAACCATACCAAAATTCTTTGCACGGTTTTCTGCTGTAGATACATCGGCGATGTAAGCCTGAGCTGTTGTAAAACTTGCCCCAGTGATGCCGGCAAGAATACGGCCAACAAACAACCAAGTGATATTAGGAGCATTAGCAAGCAGTAAATAATCCAATGAGAATCCAAAAAGGGATGCCAAAATTACGGGTCTCCGACCGAATTGATCCGACAATCCTCCTAAAATGGGTGAAAACACAAATTGCATAATGGCATACGAGGCCATCAACCAACCGGAATATTGCGAGGCAACACTTAAATCACCTCCTGTAAAACCCCGAATCAATGTGGGCATCATCGGAACAATGATTCCAATTCCCATTACATCAATCAATAAGGTAACAAATATAAAACCTATAGCCGCGTCGCGCTTTTTTAGCATATCATTAATTTATTCGGCAATTTACTAAAATTGATACGCAATTTTACCTTGTAAAAAATCTTTACTAATCTGGGCACATTGCACAGGTAATTTTGCTTTATCAGGAACAGCATCCAATTCCACAATAGCCCAACCACCAAATTTTATTTTATCCATGGAAGCAAAAACGCCAACCAAGTCAACATTGCCTTGCCCCAATTCAACGAATTTATAGGATTTAGGATTCGAATCTCCCTTGATTGGGCATTCCACATCCTTGATGTGCATACTATGTAAAACCTTTTGGTATTTTATCACCGCCTCCGCTGGTTTTCCTCCCCCCTGGTGATAATGGGCTACATCCAATAATAAACGAAGATATTTCGGATCCATAGCTTGAACCAACGCATCAACCTCCTCAGGTGTTTCACCATATTGGTTCATGTGATTATGATACGTCGCTTGAACCCCAATCGCCTGGGTTTGTTTCCCAATTTCATTCATCGCTGCTGCCAAACGGGCTAATTCATCTGCTGTAGGTGCCACATTATTTTTTCGTAAACTATTCGTTAACTGAATCGAACTACCACCTAAAGCTTTCACAAATCGCGCATGATTTACATGCATAGCCACATTTGCTTCCATTTTCGCAGGATCAATTTCTACATTCCCACTAGAAAACATGACCAAAGACAATCCTTTGGCATCCAATAATTGCTTCAAATCGCTTGGATTATCTTTATACTTCGCAAAGGTATTCGCACGTAATTGTATGCCTTTATAACCCAAGCCCGACAATTCCTCGATGGCTAATTCATCCTTTCCACCCCATGTGATGGCCGAATAGCCCATTCGATAAGTTTTGGATTTTGCTGAAGGTAAAAATGCCGCTAGGG
>JAHEAY010000033.1 GCA_024642485.1 Cytophagaceae bacterium | reverse complement strand
GCGCCCATCACCTTGCCCATATCAGCTGGACTCGTAGCGCCAACAGCCGCAATGATTTCGGCAATGCGCGTCGTTAATTCCTCTTCAGATAATTGTTTGGGTAAAAACTCTTCGATAATGGATAATTCCGCTTGCTCCTTCTCCGCTAAATCCGGACGATTTTGAGTTACATACACGTCCAACGAATCTTTACGTTGCTTAGCAGCCTTCATCAAAATCTTCATTTCCGCATCTGCCGAAAGGCCATCTGCATTCGAGCCCGAAGTCTCCTCTAGTAAAATCATCGATTTAATCGCACGTAAAGCACGTAAACGATCTGCATCTTTTGCACGCATCGCATCTTTGATGCCTGCCTCAATTGTTTCTTTTAAAGCCATGTTATTGATTAATATGAGCCAAAACTCCTTCTAAAAATTCGCGGTGATTACTCAAACGAGGCACCTTGTGTTGACCCCCTAATTTACCTCGACTCCGCATCCAGCCATAAAATGTACCTGCCGGCGCTTCATGAATTTTAGGTGACCCCAAAACCAAATCATAAGAACGCTTCGCATCATAATCCGAATTGTTCGCACGCAAGGTTTCGTCTAACACAGCCACAAAGGTACGCAAATCTTTTGGCGCACGCGAAAATTCAATCACCCATTCATGACTTCCACGCTTTCCTCCATCCATATAGGCTGGCGCCGCCGTATAATCCTTGATTTCCGAATCAGTCGCCCGACAAGCCGCCGCAACAGCCTGCTCCGCATTTTCAATGATTAATTCTTCACCAAATGCATTAATAAAATGCTTGGTTCTGCCCGAAATTTTGATGCGATAAGGGCTCAAAGAAGTAAAACGAACGGTATCTCCAATCTTATACCTCCATAAACCCGAATTCGTCGTAATAACCACGGCATAATTCACCCCCAACTCAACCTGCTCCAAAGGAACAATCGAGTCATGCTCCTCCCCCTTTTCGCCCATCGGGATAAATTCATAAAAAATGCCATAATCCAACATCAATAGCATTTCATCGGGTTTATTCAAATCATCCTGAATGCCAAAAAAACCTTCTGATGCATTATAAATCTCCAAGAATCTTACTTCCGAAGAGGGGAAAATATGCGTTTGAAATAATTCCCGATAAGGTCCAAATGCGACCGCTCCATGAACCAAAAATTCAAAATTTGGCCAAACTTCCAGAATAGATTGTTTGCCTGTAATTTCCAAAATCTTCTCGATCAATACCAATGTCCACGTAGGAACGCCCAAAATACTCGTCACATTTTCCTGTGATGTCTCCAGCGCCATCTTCTCAATCTTCTGATCCCAATCGCCCATTAATGCGACGTCCAACGAGGGCGTCCGAATCATCTGTGCCCAAATAGGCAAATTCTTCATCACCACCGCAGAAACATCCCCCATCAACATACTCGAATTCATGGAATCCGAAGTTAAACTTCCTCCAATCGAAAGGCCTTTGCCTTCAAAAATCTTCGTCTCAGGCTTATTTTGAATCAATAGTGTAATCATGTCCTTCCCGCCCATCATGTGACACTCTTCCAAGGATTCCTTTGACACGGGTATAAACTTACTCCGGGCATTTGTGGTTCCCGACGATTTAGAAAACCAGTTAATCGGCGAAGACCATAAGACTTGCTGTTCCCCTTGCATCATCCGCTCGATGTAGGGAAAAAGCTCTTCATAGGTTGAAATGGGTACCCTTTGGCGAAAAGTCTCATACGAGTTAAAATCCCCATATCCGAATTGCTTCCCCCACTCAGTTTCTCTTCCCTCCGTAATTAATCGACGCAATCCATCAAATTGCAAATCCAAGGGCCGTTCATAAATTGCCTCAATCCGCGGCATCCGCCGCTTCATAAACCACAATAAAGTCTCGTTAAACAAGGACATAATTATTAATGAATCTTGGGCGCGCGGTTTGGATAGTCAGTGATGATGCCATCAACCCCTAAAGCAATAAATTGCTGCATCTGCTCCTTCGTATTTATTGTCCAAGGAATCACCTGTATGCCTTTGTCATGACAAAACTGAATCATTTCAGCAGTCAAATATTGATAACTCGAACTGTAAATCGAAGGTGTGAAACCTAAAGTATCCAATACAAATTGTGGCTTTTCGGATTCTACGAGGGCCGACAAACGCACCTCAGGATAGGTTTGATGATAGTACGTCAACACAGACATGTCGAAACTTTGCAAAATCACAAATTCATTAGCCACATATTGATGAATCTGCCGCTGCACCACGTCGGCAAACTCCTTCACCGTTGCCGGCTGGGATTTACCATATTCCCCTGGCTCCGACTTAATCTCAATGTTATAATAAACTGCTTCCCCCGTTTGCTTGCGAAATGCCTCACCCAGTGCTAGCACCTCAGCTAGTAAGGGTTTGTAAGTTGGCACCGCCTTTTGCTCTAAAAACAAGCTATTTACTCGCTTTCCCACATCAAATCGTTTGATTTCCGAATAGGGCATTTGGTATAAATTCAAGGACGATTCTTCCGATCGAATGACAGCTTCGCCCGAAGGATGACTCGCATAACGCGCATTCATGTAAGGTTCATGACTTACGACCACTTTGCCGTCGGCAGACAATACAACATCCATTTCCAGTACGCGAACACCCAATTCCAGCGCATGCGCAAAAGCAGGTAAAGAATTCTCTGGGAATAATCCCCGACAACCGCGGTGACCTTGAATAAATGGAGTTTGGGCCATAATAGACGAACTAATGAAAATTAAAAAGAGCAGGTATTTCATTTTATTTTTTCAGTTTCTGCTTTTTAGCTAGTGAAGCATTCACTTTTTTATATAAATCAATAAAATCCTGCGGCTCTTCTACATACGAAGCAAAACTCTTGGCAAATCGCGTAGAGTCGATACCATGCCTTTTTAATGTCGCGCGCTCCAAGCGGTTATACAGAATAACCGAAGTATCTGCACTCACAATATTCATCGCGCTAACTTTACCCTCATCCAAATGAATATCAGCTAAAATATCAGCCATTTGGTCTTCTGAAAGCCTATTTGTAGGGGTCGAATCCGAACAAGCCCAACACAACAATAAGAGAATAAAAATGAAAAATCGCATAAACCAAATTTGATACAAATTAGAAAGCTTTTCTCGCTTTTCATCCAAAATGCTCAAAAAATAGGTAATTTAGCAAGATTCTAAGGCTAAATTTCAGCAAACAGAAGTGGACATTCGATCATTCCTTTCTCGCATTGTACAACTGGAAATTCGCATTCGTAAGGCGATAAACACCCAAATGCACGGCAACTTTTCCTCTATTTTTAAGGGGTCAGGATTGGAATTTAGTGACCTAAGACAATACCATTACGGCGACGACGTTCGCCACATCGACTGGAACACAACAGCTAAAGGCCATGGCACTTTTGTTAAGCTCTTTAAAGAGGAAAAAGAACAAACCGTTTTCTTTTTATTAGATGTTAGTGCCTCCCAACTCGTAGGAAAACGAAATAAAAGTAAACTAAGCACCCTAAAAGAGGTTGCCGGTGTGCTCGCTTTCTCTGCCATGCAAGAAGCAGGGCATATTGGTTTTTGCGCTTATTCTGACCAAAATGAAAAGTTCATGGCACCGGGTGCCGGGAAAAAACATGGGTACAAAACCATTTCCGAAATTTTCAAGCTAGATCCCATGGGTACTGGCACAGATTTAAAAGCGGGATTAAAGTTTACGCTGCAAGCCTTAAAAAGAAAAAGCCTCGTGTTTGTCTTATCAGACTTTATCGACGAAAACTACCAAGATTTATTGCGGGCATTAGCCTCAAAACACGATTTGGTGGTGGTGCATTTTCAAGATAACATGGAATCTCAGTTACCCAAGATGGGGATTGTGCCTATTTACGATCCTGAGCGCCGACAAACTACTTGGGTAAATACCTCAGCGAGCACTTTTCGTGAGCAGTTAAAAGATAATTTTCAAGAGTATGATGTGCTAAAAAATTCCTGCAAACAATGGCAAGCTGATTATGTCAGTATACGCGCTGGAGAAGATTTTGTCCCTGCATTGGTTAAACTTTTTAATGTGCGAAAATGATGCAGCAAGAACAAGCCATTCGAGTACAAGGTCGCTTTTTAGAGGATTCAGCGAAAATTGGGCAGGACATTCATTATGTGCTGCGCGTATCGCATACACCTCAACAAGAGATTTTTTTCCCAAGCATCAATCAAACGTACGGCGTTTTCAAGCCAATCAAAAAAGACTATTTCCCCACGAAAACGACGGACGGAAATATCAGTGTGGATTCGGCTGTGTATACCTTCCGACAATTTACCATTCAAGATTTTCAAACACTACGCATTCCCGTTGCCATACAAACGGAACAAGATTGCACTTTTGTTTCTGCCGCTCAAGATACAATTTACCTGAAACGCTTGATGCCCAATGCCAAGCAGGTAAAAATAGATTCGCTTATTCAATCCATTCACATTAGTCCCCTGAAACCGAAGCCAGATTTACGGAATTTGACCTTGGGCGCGTTTAGTATTTTAATTGCTGTGGGACTAATCTATTGGCTATTGGGAAATCGGATTCGTCAAGGATTTAAACTTTACCTGCTTTGGAGAAAGAATTTAGAGTTTCGACGTGCATACCAGCGACTCATGCGTAATATTTCAAATTCAACTAAAGGTTTACAGAATTTAGAGAACGCGGCGGCGCTTTGGAAAAATTACTTGGAGCAAATGATGGAAATCCCATTCGCGACCTTCACAACTACCGAAATGGTTGACAATTTGCCCGACAAGCGCCTTGAGAAGACCCTACAAGAAGTAGATTCGGCTATTTATGGAGGAAATTTTTCTGCCCGAACGTTGGAGGCAATCAAGGTATTACTGGAGATTGCTGAAACCGTTTATTTGCAAGAAAGAGCGAAAATTAATCAAGAAGTCAAGCGATCATGAAATTCAACCTCTTCTATTCTTGGCAACAGATAAAATCCATTTTTTCTTATTCTTGGGAAAACACGCTCTATCTATACCTCTTACCATTGCCCTTGATTATTATTCTTATTCGATTACTAGTCAAAAGAAAACGTCAGGCGCGTATAGTCCTTTCATTCAAAGCCCCTTTTAAACAACATAAACTGACCCGACTTCTGACATTTTTGCCTGACACGGTCTTGAGTTTATGTATGATTTCCCTGATCATCGCTCTTGCGGATCCGTATAAATCCATCTACCATACGCGCATACAGCAAGAAGGGGTCGACATCGCTTTAGGACTTGATATTTCTTCATCAATGTTGACCAAAGATGTTCAACCTTCCCGCCTAGCCATAGCAAAACAAACGGCTCAAGCATTTATCATGGGTCGCACCTATGACCAAATTGCCTTAGTTGCTTTCGCCGGAGCCCCCTATTTAGCTAGTCCAATAACTTCCGATAGCAGCTTCTTATCATATGCCTTGCGTGGCTTATCAAATCAAGATATCACGGAAGAAGGAACGGCATTGGGCGATGCGCTCGGAATGTGCATCAATCAAATTCGAGAGGAAGCAAATCCTAAAAAAATCATTATCCTCATCAGCGACGGGAATAATACGGCCGGAAATTTAGATCCCCTCACCTCAGCCGAATTAGCGAAAACTTTTAAAATAAAAGTCTACACGATAGCCGTTGGAAGTTTACATGCTAGCCTGGATCCCGTGGATGAAAGTACTTTGCGTTTGATCGCCCAGCATTCGAATGGAAAATTTTACCGGGCAACTGACAAACAAACCCTGCAAGCCGTTTTCAAAGAGATTGATATCATGGAAAAATCACGCAAATTGTTGATCAAAGATGTCGAACATCAATCCGCGGCACATGTATTTTTCCAATTGGCCTTTTTCCTTTTCTTCATCAATCAGCTGTTAAAAGTCATCGGCATCAGTAACACTTTAGAAGACTAACTATGATCTTATTTCCAAACGCCAAAATCAATTTGGGGCTATATGTTACCGAAAAAAGAACGGATGGTTTTCACAATCTATCGACGTGTTTTTATCCTGCGCCTTGGTCGGATATTTTAGAAATCACGCCTAGCAGCACATTTGAATTCAGCACATCTGGATTAGCTATTTCGGGATCTTTGGAAACTAATTTATGTTACCGCGCTTTTTTGCTATTAAAAGAGGCTTTCAATATAGCCCCTGTTCATATTCATCTACATAAAGTCATCCCTATGGGAGCAGGCTTAGGAGGAGGTTCATCCGATGCGGCATTTACCTTGATGGGACTTCGTGATATGTTCAAATTACCTTTGACAAACACGGATTTGATTACCTATGCGCAAAAACTTGGAAGTGATTGTGCCTTTTTCTTATTCAATCAAGCGCAGCTAGGTTCTGAGAAAGGGGACGTTCTCTCCCCAATAGAACTAACTTTAACAGGGAAGTTTTTGGTGATGGTTTACCCCAATTTTGGCATATCAACGCAAGAAGCCTATGCAGGAATTAAGCCTAAAAAAGCCCGTAAAAACTGGGAGAAGCAATTAACAAAACCCTTAGAAACATGGAAAGAGACCATTTCAAATGATTTTGAAAATAGTCTCTTCCCTGCTTATCCACAATTAGCGGATATCAAAAATGAATTATATGCCCTAGGCGCACAATACGCGGCGATGAGTGGCTCAGGCTCGACAATCTTTGGTTTATTTGATCAAGAGGTCAAACTGCCTGAAAGTTGGAAAGCCTTTCAAACCTGGTCGGGCCAATTGCCTTAGTCTTTCGCAAAAATAGCCTCCAAAGCTGATGCACCACGGATGACCACTTTTCCCTCAGGCATTGCCTTTGTAGGGCGAATTCCCACCCATTCCATATCAGCACTTCTGACCTCAACCGGAATTTGTGCCATGGAGCCATCTGTTTTCTCCACATAAATGTAGCCTCCTTTTCCCACGCGAGCCAAGCCCGCTTGAGGAATGCTCAAAACCTTTTGTTCCCCCACTTGAATAATGGCATTCACAAATTGGCCTACGGTGAACTTTTGCTCATCCGCATCAATCGTAAAATGACCATGAACAGGTGTCAGACGTGTAGTCATATCCACTTGCTTGCCCACTAAAAATACTTTCCCCGTCGATTTGTTTCCGTCTCCCTCAAATTGGATGGTTTGACCAATTTTAAGTTTAGCGAGATCCCGTTCAAAGACCTTCAATTCCACATGCTTATGCGCAACACCCACAATCTTAACCAAAACATCTGTTGGCGTAATGTATTTACCAATCGCCAAGGATTGATCCTGAATAAAGCCGTCAATAGGTGACTTCAGCGTCAGGTTCGAACTCATTTTCCCCTGTGCCAAAGCTTGCATATCACAACCTAAAATTTCCAATTTCATCGCTAATGCACGCGAAACGGCCTGAAGATTCCCCAATTCAGCTTCCGCTTGTTGGTATTTTTTCTTAGACCCCACTTCTTCTTGCTGCAAAACTTGTTGGCGCGATCGTTCATTTGTCAGTAAACTCATTTGGCTTTGTGCCTGCAAATATTCTTGTTGCATCTGAATATAATCCATGCTTGTGATGGTAGCTAATACCTGCCCTTTTGAGACCTGCTTACCCGGCAAAACCTCAATCGTAGACTTGATATAACCCGAAATAGGCAAAGATACCGAAGCCAATGAAATCGGGGGAACATCCACTAGACCTGTACAGAATACGCTTTCTGCCATCGATTTTTCTTCCAATTTGCCAAACTCAATTCCTGCATTTTGCTTTTGCTCGGCTGTCAATTTAATGGCAGTACTTACTGCGCTTGTTTCAGTGGCTTTTTCTTTTCCACAACTGGCCAACAAAATGACCAATGATAATGCGATTAACTTATTCATTTCCTAAGATGGTTTCAATTTGTACGATTGACTGATTATAAGCCAATACCTCTTGTAAATATTGTTCACGAATTTGCCAAGCCTGTTGCGTGTTTTGCAACATCTCCACATATTCAATTTCGCCCTGTTGGTAACTTTTCAAGGCTGTTAATTCCAACCATGCCGCTTGCGCTAAGCCGGTTTCTTGGAAATAATTAATTCCATTCAAATGCTTTTCCAATTGAACGAACTGGCTAGACAATTCAGCGCTAAGCTGGGAGATGCCTTGTTCTTTTTGACTCGCTAAAAACAGTTCATTACTTTCAGCCGCTTTGATACGAGCCTTTTGAGCTTTGGCAAAAATGGGAATCGAGATTCCTGCTTGGATAAAATTTTGACCCGTATAATTTTCTATACTTTGCGTAACGGCCCCAACCCGAATGTCTGGCAAGAGTTTATGACGTTCTACATCTGTTAACAATTTTCCGTGTTGGATTTGCTCGTCGAACAACTGAATGGCCGGCATTGAGGCGATATCTTTCCCTTTCTGAAGCGTCATCGTAATTGCCTCATCCCCCTGAATTTCAAAAGGTGCGGGATGATTAATCCAATAAGCTAGCTGCGCATAATTAGCCTTCATATCCAAGCTCAACGCGGCCTGCTTTTGTTGGAATTCACGCAAACGCGCCTCCGCAGCAACAAATTCTAATTTTCCCGTTTCGCCTTCCTTGTACTTCAAACTTGCAGCGCGTCGCATTTGGACATATAAACTATCTTGTTTTTTCAAGAACGCCGACTGCTTTTGTTGGACCAAAAGTTGGTAATAATACCATTTCACGCTCGCAGCCACAAGGCTTTTGGTGATGGCCAAACGTTTCTCAGCAATCATTTTCTGTGAACTCAACGCTTTTACTTGGGCCTT
>JAHEAY010000010.1:38496-44900 GCA_024642485.1 Cytophagaceae bacterium | reverse complement strand
ATCCCAAAGTTCAATATTTAGATAATTTAAGAGTCACGGCAACACTTGCTGTGTTGCTGATTCATTCGGCTGCGAATGTCTTATTGAGCTTTGGGAAAACGCCTGATTCGGCTTGGTGGTTTGCGAATTTGTATAATGGCGGATTTCGCTACGCGGTGCCCATTTTCGTGATGTTATCAGGTGCATTGTTATTGCCACGCGAAGAGGAAATAGGCTCGTTTTTTAAGAAGAGTTTTCTTCGAATCATCGTTCCATTTTTATTTTACAATACGGTATTTGCGCTATTCAATTGGCAAGTTAGACTGGGTGGCCGATCGGTTAGTCCTTCATGGATTTTCAAACAGTATTTTGAGGGAGCTTCCTATCATTTCTGGTACATCTATATGATTGTAGGCGTCTATTTGTTTATTCCAATCATAGGAACCTGGGTCAGAAAAGCATCTGAAAGCCATTTGCGATTCTTTTTAGGTATGTGGTTGGTGACCATCTTATTCGATAATCCACATTTTCCGGGGCTGAGTTTGCCGGTTAAATTGCCCTATTTTACAGGCTATTTGGGTTATTTAGTTTTGGGTTATTACATCGCTAATCACGCGGTTTCGCGTTTATTTGCATGGGTTTTATTCATATTGGGCACTTTGTGGACAATGGAAGGAACTTATTTGCAATCGCAGGAAGATGGCAAGTTTTATGGCTTGCTTTATGCGAATTTTTCGCCGAGTGTGGTGATGTCGACAGCAGGATTATTCATGTTGTTTAAGTCTTACGAGGGGACGATACCGAGAACAAACGGGCTACGCGATTGGATTAGCTCCCATAGTTATGGAATTTATTTAGTTCACATCATCGTGTTATTCTATTTGGTTAAGATTAAAATTTATGGTGCGATGTGGCATCCCAGTATCGGGATTCCTTTGACGGCATTTATCTGTTTGTTGATATCTAGTGTGATTGTTTGGCTCGTGCGTAGAATACCATTCGGTAAATACATCGCAGGTTAGAATTAATTTGTAACTTTAGGCCAAACTAGTTCGATGATATGAAAAATTACACGCTTGTATTCCTGTTTTTAGTTTCCTTTTCGAGTGTATTTGCACAAACCATTAGCTCATCAACGATAGCAGCCGGTGGAGGAACCCAACAAGTGAATGGTAAATATTTTTCACATGTTATTGGTCAATCAAGTGTCGTTACGGGTACCAGTGTTCAGTCGGGCCTAACCATGCGTCAAGGCTTTAAACAGCCTAATTTGTTGGCTAAAAGTATCCAAAATTCTGGCTTAAAGATTCAAGTAGCCATCGAAAATCCAATTAGCTTTACCGTTTTTCCGAATCCTTTCAAAGATAAATTGCGGATTTCATTCTCTGCGGAAAGCACGATGCCAACCTATGTCGCGATTTATGATATTTTGGGTAGTACCATGTGGCAGGCGACTTATCCTGAGAAGATTTCAGAAATTAATTTGACTGAGTTTCAAAACTTCCGCCAAGGGAAATACATTCTTCACGTATTGCAAAAGGGTAAACCGTTCGTTACTTCGATCGTCAAAGAATAGTTAATTGATAATCTTGCCGTCTTGCATCTCAATGATGCGTGAGGTTTTGTTGGCAAACTCATTATCATGCGTCACGATCAATAAGGTTTGATGGAATTCTTCCGCTAATTGCTGGAAGGTGTTGAAAACAATATCGCTGTTTTTCTTATCCAAATTTCCTGTGGGCTCATCCCCCATGATTAATAATGGATCATTGATGAGTGCACGCGCAATTGCAACACGTTGTTTTTGGCCTCCAGATAATTGGTTGGGCATTTTTAGGGCTTCGTGTTCAATACCAAGAACTTTTAGCTTTTCGTAGGCACGATGTTCTACTTCCTTTTCGCTGTATTTTCCAAGTTTTAGACCGGGTAGCATCACATTTTTCAGGACGCTAAATTCATTCAGGAGGTAATGGAATTGAAACACAAAACCAATTTTTTCATTCCTTACCGCTGCGAGTTCTTTTTCTGTTTTATCGCCCATGAGGATGGAATCGATAAATAATTCACCTTCATAATCGGTATCCATGGTGGATAGAATATACAGCAAGGTCGATTTCCCGCATCCTGATTTTCCGATGACGGATACAAATTCGCTCTGGGTCAGACTGAAACTGATGTCATCCAACACTTTTACTGTCATAGGGTCATGAAAGTATTTCGTGATGTGGTTTGCCCGTAAAACTTCTTTGTGAATGTGTGTCATGTTATTTACCTCGGATGATAATGACAGGGTCAATTTTGCTTGCTTTTCTTGAAGGGAAATAGCCAGCGAAATAGGTCGTTACGATGGAAAATATGGAGGCGATAATATAGAAAATCGGATTGTAATTGATAGGGAAAGTCTTGATTGTAGGTAAGGAATCGGTATTAAAAGGAATTTGATCAATAATGTTTGATATACCAAAGCCTGCTAATAACCCCATCGCGCCACCAAAAACGCCAATACTCAATGCGATAAAAATAAAAATCAAGTTGACATCATTACCCGAAAAACCGATGGCCTTCATGATGGCAATGGAATCCATTTTCTCATAAATCATCATGTTTAAAATATTGTAAATCCCGAATCCTGCCACGATTAGCAAGGTTACGCCCACGGCATACGAGATAATGCTTCTGACTGAACTACCTGTTTCAAACTGGGAGTTGGCTTGTTGGATATCAATCGCATCGGTTTCATAATAGCGTTGATATTCAATGGCCATCGCTGGCGCTTGAAGAATGTTTTTTAATTTGACTTGGATGTCGGTGATGTAATTATTGGATACACCTAATAACTTTTGTGTCGTTCCGATGGAACAATAGCTTTGTACGCGGTCTAAGTCCTGCAAACCGGATTGGAAAAAACCAACAACTTTTAATTGCATACGTTCGCCTTTACTAGTCGTTACTTGGACGATATCCCCGATGTTGGCAGCCATTTTATCCGCCACGCCTTTGCCCAAAATGATGCTATTGGGAATGTTTTTCAAATCCAAGTAATTTCCTGATGTGACATAATCTGAAAACATGAACAATCTGTTTTCTTCGTCGGGGTCAATGCCATTAATCACTCCAGTTAGATCGACGCTGCCCACATTGTAAAAAACTTGCGCGTTAATCTTGGGTGCAACGCCTAGGACTCGCTCATCACGTTTGATGGCTTGAATGATTTGACCACTGTTGTAAATTTCGAGGCGTTGGTTTTTAGGCTTAACTGAGTGTACGAAATTCTTTGTTTTGGGGGAAAGTAAATCGATGGGTTGGACTTTGGAAACATTGATATCGTGATATAAGCGAATGTGTGCCGTTCGGTTCATGATTAATCCATCCAATAAATCATTTAGCCCATTCATGAAACCTAGTAGCGTCACAAACATGGCGATACTAAAAGTAACCCCTACGGCTGCTACTAAGGTTTGTTTCCATCGCGCTAGGAGGAGTGAAATGGATACTTGAATGATTAGTTTGATATTCATTATTCCGGTTTAATCACTTGGTCTTTTGCGCTTAATCCACTGATAATTTCTGCCTTTTGGAAATCGGTTAAACCTAATTTAACGATCCGCTTACTACCATCTGCTAAGGTAACAATAGAGTCATTTTTGATGTAATTGCGAGGTAAGATGACTACATTTTGCTTGGATTGCAGAATGATACTAGCTTCAAACGTAACATTTGGATATAATTTTGCGGGTGCCTTTGTAAATTGAGCTTCGATCAAAAATGTTTTGTTGCGTTCATTCATAATCGAGGCAATTTTGTTGACTTCTGCCTCAAAGTATTGGTTTTTATACGCATCAAATGTAATGGCTACTTTTTGACCTAGTTTAACTTTGAAAATGTCGTGTTCATCCACCTGCATTTCCAATCGAAAGTTTTTCGGGTTACCTAAGGTGGCAATAGGAGTTTGTGGGCTGACAAGCTCCCCTTTTTCCTTGAAAAGGCTAAATACTGTACCATTAACTTTACTTTTTAGAATGAAATCCTCATTCTGTCTTGCGGAAATTTGAACGTTTTTCATGGTTTGTGCTGCACCAAAATTGATTTGACGTTTTAAGTCTTTGTATCGTTGATTCGCTGAAAGGTAATTGGCTTTCGAGCTTTGGTAATTCAATTCTTTCTGTTCGAATTCAACGCGGGTGCCTACCTGCTGGGACCATAATGCTTTTTGCCTAACATATAAGCTAGAATCTAGCTTTAATTTAGCTTTGGCGGTTTGAACAATGGCTTCTGCTTCGGTTAATTTTCCTTGATTATTGGCTACATCATTGAAATTGGCGGCCAATTGCGCATTCTCCAAATTATATTTTTGCGTTTCATTCGAAACACGAAGTAGGGGAGTGCCAATTCTTACTTGTTGACCTTCTTTTACATAAATTTCTTCGATGATACCACTGACAGAAACAAAGGCCTGATATTGGTCGGCCGACTTAATTGTGCCAGAAGCATAAATCGATTCCGTGATGTTGCCGGAAGTGGGGGAGATGCTTGCTTCTTTCTTTGAACAGGCGAAGAGGCTTATTCCAGCAAAAATGAGTAGCGCGTTTACTTTCATCTTGCTAAATTAAGCTTTTCGGTCCATAGAAAAAATGATATTAGTCTCGAATGCAACGAACACTAAAACCCGCATCTTTATCGTTGGTGGATGTTGTGGCTGCGCCATTCAACGTTGGAATAACATATGCGCGGGCGTGGGTAATTGAATATGTATCACTCGACCAATAATGGACAGTTGTTCCTCTCTCTGTAATCGTTCCGCCTGTGGATAAAAATCCCGCTGCATGCATTTTTAAATCCGAGTTAAAAACGGCATTTAAATTTGTTGCTGCTAATTCGACTGCTTGCCATTCTACGTAGGTAGGTAATCGCCAGCCGCTTCCTAACTCAATGGTACAGGGATCTTCCGTTGGTGACCAGTCCACATTTGTTAATGTTCTGTTGGGATATGTTGTCGAAGGTGTTCGAGAAGTTGTATAGCGATATCCGACCTTACTTGCGAATTGCCAATACCATCCTGCGGATGCTTCTGTATTGTCAGTTGCTGTTGTAGGTGGATTTGTCGCTCCTAAGTTTTGGAGGAGCCAACATTTACTCGTACCTGTTATTGAAGAATAGGCAAGGTTGTATGTGACTGTTTTAGCTACGGGTGCCACACCACGGCTCGTAATATGATTGACAATCAAATTGGTACAAGGGGGCAAAATGTTCAATTTCCCCGTTGTATAAACACCATCTAAGGTATTTTTCTTTCCAGCTTTATTGATAAACTCACTTCTGACACCTGATCTTCTTCCGCTGTGTGTAGCAGACATTTGGCCTAAGCAGATGCTAGCCGTCAATAATAAATATAGAAATAGTTTAGTATGCATAGTCAAATTGAATTCGGTCTCCCGCCTCTAAAGTAAAATTGCTGTTGGATGCGGGTACATAGGTTACGGTATTACTTGAAATGCTATAGGCATTCTTATCAATTCGGATACCATTAATAAACATTTTGACTTTACTGTTCGCAACGGGAGTTTGCGTTAAGCTAAAGCTTGTTTGTCCTACGGTTGCCGTAAATTGGTCACTTTCATCGCGGTCTGGTGTGCTGACAGTCCAGCTAGATCCGACTACCTTCAGTACATAGCCCGCTGTGCTTGGTGCAAGTGTGGTGATTGCACCGGTTCCATTGCCAATTAAGAGAGCTCCACTACTCAAGGTTGTTGTACCTGTTCCCCCTTGGTCAACACCTACCGTACCTGTAGAACTTAGGTTTTTCGAAGCATCTGAAAAAACGACTTTTGATGCAGTTAATGTTGCATTGGATAAGTTGCCCCCTACACTTAGGTTCCCTGAATTGATAATGCTAGCAAAAGTTTTGGCTCCAGTGAAAGTCTGCGCACTTGTTGTTACTATTCCAGGGTTGGTCGCATCAGCAGGACTGAGACTAATTACATTATTACTAACCGATAGACCATTTGCCGTGCTCGTTCCTAAAATTCCTGCTGAAACGGCTGTGGGCACAATTGCTGTCCAATTTGAACCATTCCATGTCAAGACTTGGCCATTGGTAGTTGCTGTAACTGTGCTAATCGAATTTGTTCCATTACCCACCATAACGCCATTCAAGAGGATACTACTTAAGCCAGTTCCTCCTTGGTCAATCCCAACAATTCCTGTGGAACTTAGATTTTTCGAGGCATCCGAGAATACGACTTTACTGGCGGTTAAAGCTGAATTTGTCAAGCTGCCTCCAACACTCAAATTGCCAGAACTAATGATGCTTGCAAAAGTTTTTGCTCCTGCAAAGCTTTGAGCTCCAGTGGAAATAATTCCTGGGTTTGTTCCATCAGCTGGACTCAAACTAATTTCACCTCCAGCCGTGATTGTTAATCCTTTAG
>JAHEAY010000010.1:0-38396 GCA_024642485.1 Cytophagaceae bacterium | reverse complement strand
GAGAAACCAAAATTTGTCCGTCAGTTCCCGGATTAATGCTTGATAAGGGAGATGTTCCCGCACCTACAATGAGTCCTCCACTCGTGAACGTTGCAGCGCCCGTTCCTCCTTGTGTAACTCCAACGGTTCCTGTAGAACTAAGGTTTTTGGAAGCGTCCGTAAATACAACCTTGGATGCAGTTAGGCTATTAACTGTCAGATTTCCGGAATTTATAATGCTTGCAAAAGTTTTTGCTCCTGCAAAGCTTTGAGCTCCAGTGGAAATAATTCCTGGGTTTGTTCCATCAGCTGGACTCAAACTAATTTCACCTCCAGCCGTGATTGTTAATCCTTTAGCAGCGGAACTAACATTCACCGTACCCAACGTAACCGTTGGCGACGCATTTTCTACATTCCAAGCTCCCAAACGAGAAACCAAAATTTGTCCGTCAGTTCCCGGATTAATGCTTGATAAGGGAGATGTTCCCGCACCTACAATGAGTCCTCCACTCGTGAACGTTGCAGCGCCCGTTCCTCCTTGTGTAACTCCTACGGTTCCTGTAGAACTAAGGTTTTTGGAAGCGTCCGTAAATACAACCTTGGATGCAGTTAGGCTATTAACTGTCAGATTTCCGGAGTTAATAATGCTTGAAAAAGTTTTTGCTCCTGCAAAGCTTTGTGCTCCCGTGGTGATAATACCCGGGTTGGTCGCGTCTGCTGGACTTAAACTGATCACATTATTGCTCACGGTTAATCCATTGGCGTTACTAATTCCAATTATTCCCGTTGTTAGGTCAGTCGGTACTGTAGCAGCCCAATTAGTCCCGTTCCAGGTTAACACTTGACCGTTCGTATTGGGTGTAACAAACGTTAAATTGCCTGTTCCATTTCCAATTAATACGCTATTTGCTGTAATGCTATTAAGTCCAGTTCCTCCCATATTTACAGGTAAACTGGCAACTGAACTCATTAAATTATTTGCATCAGTCACCACAATTTGGCTGGCATTTGTCCCCGTAGTTTTTAAGCTTGTAAATGCACCTGTTTGAGGGCTTGTTGAGCCAATAGGTGTATTTTGAATACTGCCTGCTTGAATAGCTCCCGCGGTGTTTACTCGTACGATATTCGCATTTCCTAATTGGATGCTATTATCCGTGCCGACAGTCGCACCGGCTCCCAATGCCAGCGTATTATTCAAGGTACCTACGCTAACACCCGCTCCTTGCCCCAAGGCTGTATTATTAATTCCAGTCGTACTTAAACTTAAAGCCCCCGCACCGATCGCCGTATTGTTCGTTCCACTTGTATTTAAATTTAAACTTTGATATCCCAAAGCCGTATTGTTTGACCCTGTTGTATTACTCGAAAAAGTGCTTTTCCCAACCATCGTATTCGCATCGAGGCCACCGCCCCCATTTCCAATCATTAGATGATTGATTTGAAGGTCTTGCGAAAAGGTTTTTGCTCCTGAGAGTGTTTGAGTTCCTGTCGTAACAATACCCGGATTACTCGCATCCGCCGGACTCAACTTTAATTCCCCACCTAATAAGGTCATCCCATTCGGCGTACCGCTGGTGTTGATGCTACCCACGGTTGTCGCAACACCTAAACTTGTTAGGGCATTCGCCGACCAGCTTGTCCCATTCGAACTCAAGACATATCCTGCAGTTCCCGGTGCAATAAATCCGATGCTAGCTCCACCGACCATCAAAGCATTGCTTGTCAAACTTGAAGCACCCGTACCCCCGTTGGCAATGGGTAGAATGTTGCTTACTTTGGTACTTAGGTCAATATTTCCAGCCAACATGCCATTGGTGATTTTTGAATTTCCAATCGTTGTAACACCTGTATTGTTCATGGTTACGTCACCTGAAAGATTCCTTTCAACGGCAGCATTGCTACTATTCCCAATGAGTACTTTTCCGTCATTTAAAATCGTGCCTGCCAAAGTAGTGTTAGACAGTGGAATCTCTGCTACTGCGGTAATTCGACCTTTGGGGTCTACCGTAATCTGAGGAATCAAAGCATTTCCTCCATATGTCCCTGCTACGACTGTGGTATTAGCTAATGTAGCATTTAGGTTTCCTGTACCTGAACCTGAAACGTCACCTGATAATGTGATGGTTTGATCTCCAGTATTCGTGCCTGATATATTGGCATTATTGGCTACTGTAAGTGTCTTGATGGTCGTTCCTCCTGCGATTGTAAATCCTGTCAGGCTACTGGTAAGTTGTAGGCCATTGAAACTCTTATTTGTCAATGCTTCAGCTCCTGATAATGTTGCTAAAGTTCCACTCATCGGAAGAGAAACACTTGTTGTTCCGATTGTATTTAAAGTTAAAGCGTTTGATCCACTGGTTGTCAAATTACCTCCCAAAGTGATGGTTTTACCTGTGTTATTTACACCTGTACCTCCTTTTGCTCCGGAAATTGTTCCTGTAACTTTGTCATCTGAAACTGAACCCGAAGCAAGTTTCGCATTGTTAATTGCTCCATTCGAAATGATTGGATTCGTGGCCGTTGAACTTGGACCTCCTAGATCTCCAGCTAATTGAATTTTACCCACCACAAGATTGCTTGCATCTGGGGTAATTCCTGCGGCCGTTTGAATGTCGACATATGCCTTATTAGCGACATCCGTTGAAGAAGTAGGGGCATCAGCTATTTGAATTTTTGTTCCTCCTGGGAAAGATAAATTACCACTCATGGTTGACCCTCTCAATTGCACATATTTGGCTTCCAAAGTAGCTTGATTCGTTGTGATTTCTTGCCAATTACTGCCGTCGTATATGAACGTACGTCCATTATTCGTTGCTGTGGGGTCAGCTGAAACGATATAAACATCACTATTAATGGGTGAACTTACCACGGGGGTAAAATTTCCCCCATTAAATATCCCTGTGTAGGTCGTTCCAAAACGAAGTGCGATGTTCCCATTGGAATCAGGAAGAGACCCATTGACCTTTTGAACGGCACCTGTCACATCGCTAACTGGTATCGAGGATACCGTAGCGAATGGATTGCCTGCTTTTACATATCCGGAGGTTAAGCTAGCGGTGCCTAATCCACCATTGGTCGTAGCAACAATGGCATTTCCGCTGATAGTTCCATTTAATAGAACATTACTAAGTGTCGCTCCGTTTGCTCGAACTACACTTCCCGTTCCAGATGTTGAGATTTCAGATGGCGTTGCTGACGTTGCCCCAAAATTACCTATTAGTTTGTCAGGATTAATCGTCTGAAAATTAGCCAATGAAATGTTTTGATTCGCTAATTTATTTTCAACATAAATTTTAACGGCATGTTGCGTAGGAAATTCAATCGAGCTATTCGCATCGATACTTCCATCGGATTTATTCGACGAGTTTTCTTTTAGATTTAATGCGCTTTGTGTTGCTGTTCCAATATTGCCAGCAGATAATGCATCCACATAGGTTTTAACCGCTTTTTGACTTGGATACAAAAGATCACTTGTGGATGTATTCCCTAAGTCACCCGCAATGGATTTATTTGAACTCAATTCTGCCCCGATCACATCGGCAACCGGAATTGTCGTACTGCTCGTCATGGCCGATGCGCCATTTCCTTTGATATATCCGTTTAGCGTGGCTAATGCTCCTGTTCCCCCGTGCGAAGTCGTGATGATTCCATTCACGTTGGCTGCATTTCCCGGGATACTTCCAGATACTTTCGAACCATCGATTCCAACAATTTTCCCATTGGTAACTGCAAGGTCTGCGATTTTAGTACTCGTAATACTATTGTCTGAAATGATAGGGGTTCCTGCCGTCGATCCCGTTCCTGCCAAATCACCCCCTAATCTCACTTTTCCATAGACCGTTGCCGTTGCATCTGGGATAGTTCCCTGCGCGATTTGATTGTCCACATAAGCCTTGACTGCGCGTACATTGGGATATTTTGTGGTTGAACTGGCATCTGTTAGTACATCATTACTCTTATTTGCAATCGCTTCCGCTCCCGTAATGTCAGCCACGGGTATAGTGGAAATAGCCTGCATTGCGGATGTACCATTCGCTTTAACATAACCAATCAAGGTTCCCGAAGCACCAGTTCCTCCATGCGTAGGCGCAACTGTTCCTGTTACATTGGTTGCGTCTCCTGTAATATTGCCTGATACTTTACTACCAGCGACTGCCGAAATTTTAACATCTGTAACTGCTGCATCTAAAATTTTACTAGTATTGATTGCATTGTCTCGAATGATCGGATCATCTGCTGTACTATTGCCCGCAGCTAAATCACCCCCCAAACGTATTTTTCCCTTGCTAGCTAATGTTGCATCTGAAATTGTCGCAGAGCTGATTTGTGCATCCACATAAGTTTTGACCGCATTTTGTGTCGGATATAAGGTGTTGCTCGTACCCAAAGCTGTTGCCGTCGATTTGTTGCTTACATCTTCTTTTGTCGCATAATTTATGGATGCGGCACTTAGTTCTTGTTGGACGAAAGAGGTAGTTGCCAACTGCGTTGTATTACTGCCAATACCTTGTTTAACGGCGATAGTTCCCGTCGGAAGGGAAGGGCTTCCCGAAAATACGGGGGAAAGCTTGTCTGCTTTTGCATTCAAATCAGCGGATAAAGCAATCCCCTGCGTCGCTTGATCCACATAGGTTTTAACTGCGCGAACACTTGGATATTTGATGTCGGAAGTAGCATCCGTGGGGATGTTCACCGACTTATTTGCTAAATCTTCTTTTAAGACGAGATCGGGTACTGTGGGTGATGCGGCGGTTCCACCTAAATCCCCAGTTAATTGAATTTTTCCTGCAGCCAATGTTGTTGCATCCGGCGTACCCGATACAACTACCGTCGAAATAACTTGGTCCACATAGGATTTTACGGCTTTTTGACTCGGATAAAGTTGATTACTCGGGTTAGAATTACCTAAATCGGTGGCCAGTGATTTATTACCAAGCGATTCGAACGAACCTCCCAAACCATTGATTTGATTCAACAAATTCGTTTGATTCTGGTTGATTTGATTGTTTTGTTGGTCAATTCGTGCATTCATACTCTGCGTACGAAGGACCGTTTCATTTAATATCTTCCCTTGTTCATCAACTTTTGTTTCTAGGGCAATTTGCTGATTCTTTAAAAGCGAAAAGCTCGCTACATTTTCCGCTTGATTATCGTTGATTTTTTTCTCCAACGGCTTTAAATCATTGGAAACCAAATAGCCTACATCATTCGTGAAATGTGATATGTCCTTAGGCGCATTGCTAACATTTTTATATTCCACCGCATCAGCATAAAGCGCATAGGGACTATACAAAAGTGTTTGATTGCTAACTTCAATGAAATTGTTTTGATTGGCTATTTTGACCGCAACGATCAAAACCTTGTTTTGTCCATTCCATACGACTTGGTCAAAATTGGTGCCAACCGTTTTTTTGCCTTTTCCAATCGTCAAATTGATCAAGCCAAAATCATCCGTTTCTGTCTCATGTAATTCTTCGAAATCAGTCGTCCCATTCGTTTTTAAGGTGAATCGGATACTGACTTTTGCATTTTGTAATACCTGTCCTTGGATAAATGTACCCGGAATTTGGTATGGATTGGGATCCTGAATGACGGCTTGGTACTGAATACCCTTTGTTTGTGCTTGGCTAATCATTCCGATCAAAAGAAAGCCAAATAATAGTGCAAATCTTTTCATTGGATTATTTGTTTTTCGGTTGGAAAATGATGCCAAATACAAAGCTGGTCGGCCGCAGCACTAAGTGCGTGCCTTGCACCTCGCCGGCCTGCATCGTAGACATTTGTTGGTAACTTAGCGAAAGTGAAAATCCCTCTGAAATCAATTGTTGAACACCGAATTGGAAGCCAGCCATCGTTTGAATCCTATTGAATTGTGGATCTTGTTTTAAATCCAGAAAGCGATTGTTGACCCATTGATTTCCATGCAATAATTGATTCACCTGCAAAATTCCAGCTGCTTGTACACTCAAATTTTTATAAATAGGCTGATTGAATTGTAAAGAAGGGCGTAAGCCAATGTAATCGGTTTGGTAACTGAACGCGACATTGACCGCATCCCCAACAGCATTGTATTGATTGTATTGTACCCCCAAAGCCCATTGGAACTTGCCTAAAAGTTTTCCCAATGTAGGATGCTGATTGAAATAAATGGCCCAGGGGCTCGAAGTCAACAACAAAGCCGATGTATCTACCAGTTTTTGTTGGAATTGAATTCCATACAAATTTCCTGATCCCGATTTAATTCCCGAAACGACTTGACCTGACGAATTCGTAAAATCAAAAGCAGTGAGATTGCTCCCTGTTTGGAAAGCCCAAGTTTGTGCGCGTAAGTTTTGCATGCAGAGGAAGGTCAAGAATAGCAGAATGCATCCTTTCCTCCCAACCGCCGTGGCGAATAGGTGTGTGTACATGTTTAATTAGAACTAGATTGTGATGCAAAATAGTAAATTCAATTGGTATTAAATATCAGAAAACTGATAATCTGTTTCTTATTGCAGTTGTATTCTGTTATTTTAGGCAAAAGATTTAACGATGAGAATTACACGAGTTGCTGACTACCAAGAATTAAGCGCCCTAGCTGCGTCCCATGTTTTACAAGCCGTAAAAGCTAAACCCGATCTACTTTTTTGTGCGGCAACGGGTGGCTCTCCGACCGGCATGTATGCCGAAATGGCGAAGGAAAAAACTGCATATAGGCAAATGCGTGTTATCAAAATGGATGAGTGGGGAATTATTCCATTGACTCACCCTGACTCATGTGAATCCTACCTTCAAAAGCACTTGCTTGGACCTATGGATATACCCGCAGAGCGCTATGTGAGTTTTGATCCGAACTCGTCGGAACCTGAAATCGAAATCCAGCGCATTGAATCCTACATTCAAGCGAATAGTCCCATGGATGTTTGTATTCTAGGCCTAGGCAAGAATGGTCATATTGCATTTAATGAACCAGCTCCATATTTACAGGCCGGTTTTCACAAGGCAACTTTAGCCGAATCAACCATTCAACATGATCCTGCTTTATCTCAAGGAGCAGAGCCTGCATTTGGCTGGTGCGTCGGGATGCAAGGTATTTTACAATCAAAGAAAATCATCTTCTTAGTAACTGGGAAGGGGAAGGAAGCAGCTTTGGAGCAAATTTTGACCCAACAAATTTCTACGGATTGCCCGGCATCGTTTCTTTGGTTGCATCCGAATGTGGAATTAATTACCAACTACCCCGAATAATGAACATCCAAATTGTTCATTTGGTCTATTCTTTTAATGAATTATCGCTATTTTTAGGTCTATTTGTTACTCTAACGAGCAAATCGTGTCAAGAACCACTATAAAATATTACCTAAGCTGCCTCTGCTTGCTGTCCCAAATTTGTTGGGCTCAGCAGGAGTTTAGCTTGCAAAAGGCCCTTGCTGTCGCCAAACAAAACAATTTACTTTTAAAGTCAGAACGTAGAAACATCGATCAAGCCCAAGCCGATGTTATTACCGCTCAGCTAAAAATGAATCCCACGTTGAATAACCAAAGTCTTCAGCTCATGAGTCCTTCACACATGGCTGGGAATTCTTTTTGGTATCAGAATGCAAACCGACAAGTCTGGTGGCAATTCACCAAACAATTTCAAGTGGCGGGTCAACGCGAAAATAAAATTGATTTTGCGAAAAAAAATGTTGCTATAGCTGAAAAAAATCTGATTGAATATGAACGTAATCTCTATTTGGATGTTGCCAATAAATGGCTGGAAATATGGACTTTACGTAAGCAAGGCAGAATTGTACAGGATGCAAAGGTAAATATCGACAGTCTCGTATTGATCAATAAACTTCGCCTGAAAAATCAAGTCATCACAGAAACTGATTTATTGCGTGCCGAACTTTTGGCAAATACTTATTTGATCCAACAACAAACGTTTCAGAAAGAAGAGCAAAGCAAATGTTTGGAACTGAGAAATTTAATGGGTGTAGATAATCCTGTACAAGTTGATTTGTCGGACGCTTTCATGAATTTTTCCACTGAAAATGTAGATAGTTTAATTCGATACGCATTTGCAAATCGAGGCGATTACCTGAGTGTTCAATCGACCGTCGCTTCTGCCGAAGCCAATATTAAACTTCAAAAGAGTTTAGCCATCCCTAAACCTGAACTCGGTTTTATTTGGAATCCACAAAATTCCATTCCTTATTTTGGTTTATATGCGACTATGCCATTGCCATTTTTCAATAAAAATCAAGGGGATATTCAAAAATCCATTGTTCAAAAAGAACAGTACGCCGCTGCTTCTGCTGGGGTAGCCCAACAAATTAAAACGGAAATCACGGTGGCTGTTCAGCGATTAAAAAGCCAGCAACAAAATTTGCAGCATTTTAGCGGTATTTTGAAGAAATCAGCGCAGATTTTGTCTAATGTGAAATATGCCTATTTGAAAGGTGGAACGACGATTATTGACTTTTTGGAAGCAGAAAGGAGTTGGCTTGATAATCAACATCAATACAATGATATTTTGCAGGCCTACCAACAAAACTACTTACAACTTTTATTTACCACCGGTAAAATAAACCAACTAGCGAGCGAATGAGAATTGCATTAATCTTAAGCGTATTTTGTCTGACCTTAATCTCTTGCGAGAAGAAAGAAGCAGCTCAAAGCGATAAAATACCTGAAACAATTGTGAAAAACGGAGGGACCGAAGTCGTTTTTTCGGATGCCAAAAGCATTGATTTTTTTCATGTTTCCAAGGTGGAACAGAAAAATATTGTTGCTGATTTCGTTGCCCCAGGCAAGATTGTTGCGACGGTAGTTGCTTCGCATGCTGGTGCTTCGCAGCCGATTATTTTATTTGATAATCCAGAATTATCGGGGAATTTCACGCAATTGATTCAACATCAGATAAATATCAAACGAATCCAGCAAGTGAATATCCAACAAAAAATGGTGGAGGTCGCGCGTTACAAGGATTTGCTTGCTCATGGCGCCGCAACTGCACAGGATTTATTGAATGCACAAACGGGATTATCGACTGAGCAAAGTAATTTATCCAATGAGAAAGCTGCCATATTAGAACATGAGGCGATTTTAGAAGCTGCTGGATTCCATCCTGAAGTATTGCGCAGTGCGCCCGTTGGCTCCGTATATTTAACATGTGACATTCCCGAAAATCAATTTTCAAATATGAAAGAAGGGAGTACCTGTCAGATTCAATTCACCGCTTTTCAAGATAAAAAATTTGTTGGCCTCATTGATGATGTAGCTGAAGTCGTAGACAATGCCACTCGAATGGTCAAATTGCGAATTCGAATGAAAAATCCAAATTCAGAAATGAAAGCGGGGATGTTTGCTACCATTTCGTTTGGCTTGCAGGAAGGCCAACACATGACGATTGATAAATATGCATTAGTAACCATTCAAGGGAAATCCTATGTCTTTAAAAAATCAGGGCCTTTGTCATTTGAACGCAAAGAAGTACAAATCGGTCATCAGATAGGGAATCGCGTGATTATTTTAAGCGGCATACAAGTAGGAGATGAAATCGCTACCTCCGGTGTCATTCAATTAAAAGGTTTGAGTTTCGGATATTAAGCCCATCAATTATGATCAATCGCCTGCTACAGTTTTCGTTACATAACCGCTGGCTCATGCTTATCATGAGTTTGGCGCTGATGGGCATAGGCTATTTTTGCTTTACCCAACTCAAAATTGAGGCCTATCCAGATATCGCCGATACGAATGTGATCATCGTTGCGAAATATGATGGCCGTGCCTCGGAAGAAGTAGAGCAGCAGGTAACCGTTCCCATCGAGCGCGCATTGCAAAATACGCCCAATGTACTCGATCGACGCAGTCGGACGATTTTCGGATTATCCGTGGTTCAATTGACTTTTAAGGATGGGACTGATGATTATTTTGCGCGCCAACAAGTATTAGAACGCTTAAGTTCGGTGGATTTGCCGGATGGAGTTAGTCCAGAATTGGCGCCTTTATCGACCGCAGTGGGTGAAATATTTCGCTATGTAGTGGAGGCGCCTTTTGAGTATACACCCACCCAAATTCGTGATTTACAGGATTGGGTGATTAAACCTTATTTGCTCCAAACAGATGGCGTAGCGGATGTGGTGACTTTTGGTGGCCCTTTGAAACAATACCAAATTTTAACTTACCCGGATAAACTGCGGAAATATAATTTGACCATTTCCGATGTGGAGGAGGCGGTTAATTCTAATAACCAAAATACAGGTGGAAATCTCATCGAACGCGGTGGGCAAGGGTTTGCCGTTCGCGGATTAGGTGCAATTAAAACCGACGATGATATTAAAAACATTGTGTTGAAGTCGGAGAATGGTGTTCCCATTTTCATCAGCGATGTAGCCAGTGTCGAAATGGCTCCACCGCCTCCAAGTGGTGTTTTGGGTTATCAAATCAAGGCAAATCATAGTGAATCCTCGAATGGTGTAGAAGGAATTGTCTTGTTAAGACGTTATGAAAATCCGAGTGAGGCACTTGTGAAACTTAAGGAACGAATCGCTGAATTAGAAACGCGTGAATTGCCGGCGGGAGTCAAGATTAAAACCTTGTATGATCGTAGTTTCTTGATTGATCATTCGTTGGAAACCGTAGGTCATACCTTGTTTGAAGGCATCAGTATTGTCATTATCATTTTGGTGTTCTTTTTAGGGAGTGCGCGCAGTGCATTGGTGGTTGCTTTGACAATTCCATTTTCATTACTTTTTGCATTTATTTTAATGCGTTTGACTGGAATTCCGGCCAATTTACTTTCACTAGGGGCGATTGATTTTGGAATTATTGTAGATGGAGCCTGTGTGATGGTTGAACATGTCATCCGGCATTATCGGAAAATGAATCCCGAAGACAAGCAAAAAGGAGTGATTGAGGTGACGCTTGATGCTGCCAAAGAAGTGAGTCGTGAAATCTTTTTCTCTGTGACGATTATCATTTTGGCCTACATGCCTATTTTGATGATGACACGTGTGGAGGGTAAATTGTTTTCTCCAATGGCGCTGACATTGGCATTTGCTGTGGTTGGGTCATTGTTGGCCGCACTAACTGTAGTCCCTATTTTGATCTCATTTGTCTATGGTCGTTATTTTAAAGATGGGGCACCAGCGGTCAGAGAACGCAAAAATATCGTGTTGGAGTGGGTTGAGCGAGTTTACCGACAAGCAAGTGATTGGTTGATTGCTCGTTTTAAAGCTACCGTGCTTATCGGTTTTTCGCTTGTGCTTTTGCTCTTGTCGTCGGCTTATTTTATGGGCACCGAGTTTTTGCCTGAACTCGATGAGGGTTCTATTTTCCTTCGGGGAAATTTCCCAGCGGGGATTACGATTCAGGAGAATGCCAAATATGCGCCGACGATTCGTTCAGTTATTGCCAAGTATCCGCAAATCGCTTACGTCATTACTCAGACAGGTAGGAATGATGATGGAACGGATCCTTTCCCGGCTAATCGGAATGAGATCTTGGTGGGCTTGAAAGATTATAATTTGTGGAGCAAAACCATCACGAAAAAGGAGTTGGTGAATAAAATCAAGTACGATTTAGCCGTTGCATTGCCAAGTGTTCGTTTCTCCTCGGGCCAACCGATTATCGATCAGGTGATGGAGATTGTGACAGGAAGTGCGGCGGATTTGGCCGTATCCATTGTAGGAGAGGACTTGCGCATGATGCGTTCCAAAGCGGATAGCATCGCGACGATTATTCGTTCTATGCCAGGAAGTGAATCGGTGAACATTGAGCAAGAAGGAACGCAAGAGCAGTTGGCCATCAAAATCAATCGGGAAAATGCGGCCCGTTACGGGATCAACATTTCAGATATTCAAAATATGATTGAGGCAGCCATCGGGGGTAAGAATTTATCAACTTTATATGATGGAACCAAACGCTATGATATTGTCATCCGTTATTTGCCGCAGTATCGGAATAACATTGATGAAATTAAGCAGTTATTAGTACCCTCAGTGAACGGTGCCTTAATCCCGATGGATCAATTAGCCGAAGTTAGTTTTGTGGAAGGTCAGACCAATATTTACCGGTACAATAACAAACGAATGATTACGGTTCGTACAAACATAGAGGGACGTGATCAGGGTGGATTTGTCAAAGAATTGAATCAAAAAATTGCCCAAAAAATCAAGATCCCGAAAGGATATGAATTAGTTTTAGGCGGTCAATATGAGAATTTGGAACGTGCAGGTAAGCAATTATTAATTAGCATTCCGCTAACATTATTGCTGGTATTTGCATTTCTATATATGTTGTATAATCAGTTGACCGACACCCTCATCACAGCTAGTTGTATCCTTTTTGCATTAGCGGGAGGAATCATTGCTTTATTGTTAAGGGGCTATTATTTCAATGTTTCGGCTGGCGTAGGTTTTGTGTCGATTTTTGGTATTTCGGTGATGGCAGGTGTGATCTTAGTTTCTGCCTTTAATCGAAATGGGAATTTGGATGAAATTTCGTTGGTTTCGACCCAACAAATGCGCTCCTTGCTTTCTGTGTTGATTGTGGCAATTTTGGGATTAATACCTGCGGCTACTTCATCAGGTATAGGTTCGGATGTTCAGCGCCCTTTGGCGACTGTTATCATTGGTGGATTAACCAGCACCTTGATTTTTGCACCTTTGTTGATCCCTTCTTTATATCGTTGGGTGAAGCAAAAAAGCGAATAATATATGAATAAAGTTTTCACACATGCTGCAGAGGCTATCAAGGATCTCGCTTCGGGTTCGAGTATTCTCATGGGCGGTTTTGGTCTGACAGGTGTTCCTGAAAATCTTATTTCAGCCTTATTAGAAAGAAATACAACTGATTTAACCTGCATCTCCAATGAGGCGGGTTTGGAAGACTTTGGCATAGGCCGACTAATTGCTCAAAAGCAAATTCGGAAAATGATTTGTTCCTACATTGGCGAAAATCATTTGTTCGAAAAATTGATGTTGGAAGGTCATCTCGCCGTCGAACTGGTTCCTCAAGGTACTTTAGCAGAACGCATTCGATGTGGTGGCGCAGGAATTCCCGCTTTTTATACGCCTGCGGGTGTGGGGACGGAAGTGGCGGAGGGCAAAGAAACACGTGAGTTTGATGGTAAGAAATACCTGATGGAAACAGCCATCACGGCGGATTATGCTTTTGTAAAAGCTTGGAAAGGAGATACCGAAGGAAATTTAATTTATAAGGGTACTTCGCAAAACTTCAACCCTGTGGTCGCGATGGCAGGGAAAATAACCATTGCAGAGGTGGAGGAATTAGTTCCAGCGGGCACTTTGGATCCAAATCAAATTCATACCCCTGGCATTTATGTGCATCGCATTTTTCAGGGGAAGGATTACCAAAAGCCTATTGAACATTTGACGCACCAAATGGATGCTGAAGAAATCAAGGAAATGAGTCCGGAAGATCTTAAGAAAGAAATTATCGGAAAGCGTCTTGCCCAAGAAATTAAGGATGGCGATTATGTCAATTTAGGCATCGGTATTCCAACCCGCGTAGCGAATCACATCCCCAAAGGCATGAAGGTTATCTTGCAATCGGAAAATGGTTTGTTGGGCATAGGTCCATTTCCCAAAGAAGGGGCGGAGGATGCAGATTACATCAATGCGAGTAAACAAACGATTACCGTTGCACCTGGAGGGTCCGTTTTCGGATCCGAACAAAGTTTTGCCATGATAAGAGGGAATCACATTGATGTGACGATTTTGGGTGGGATGGAAGTTTCGGAACGGGGGGATTTGGCCAACTGGAAAGTACCTGGAAAAATGGTTAAAGGAATGGGTGGGGCGATGGACTTAGTTGCATCTGCCGATAAGGTGATTGTCGCCATGTTGCAAACGACGCCTTCGGGTAAATCGAAATTGGTCAGCACTTGTGACCTGCCGCTCACGGGAGTTCGTTGTGTGACTCGCGTGATTACAGAATTAGGTGTTTATGATATTTTGCCTGAGGGTGGGTTTCGCTTAATTGAGCGGGCACCTGGAATTTCATTGTTGGAAATACAGGAAGCTACTTTAGGAAAACTTTTCTATTCTGAAACGGTTCCTGAAATGAATATTAGTTTTTAAACGGATGCCTTTGTATCCAAGAAACCTCGGGCTCTAATACACGGAAAATGCTGGCTAAATGGCGGTTTATCCATGGGTATTGATGTTCCATGAATCCATACATGTTGACGGGAACTGCACCTATGGAACTTTTGATTTCCATCGCAGTCCTACCAAAATTAATGTGCTTGAATTGATTGACAATGGCGCAACCAACCATGTCGTAAAGCATGTTTAGGTAGAGCATTTTTTCTTTTTGGATGCTTGGGTCATAGCCTAAGAAATAAGTCTCTAATATATCTTCATGTTGGAAAAGCGTGTTAAAACCATTGAGTTTCCCTGCTTCAAAATAAGCGAAAAACCGAAAGGCATCTCCCATTTTTTCTTTCAAGGCGCTGAAATGATTTTTTGCCAAAAAGAAGGTGTTGAATGGTGCGTTCTCTGCCACGTGGTAATATAATTCGTAAATTCGTTCTTCATGCTCGATAATTTCGCTCAGACTTAATTGGCGTTTTTCGATCCCATCTGCCTTTTTTCTTGCCCGTTTGTATTGGTCTCTGTATTTTTTGGAAAGGGCATCAACATAATCCTGTTCCTTCGTCCACGCAGTCTCTGTGATAAAACACATGCTGGGTTGAGAGGTGAATTTTAAGCTTTTGGCAAAAATGGGTTGTTGGAAATGGATTAGCTCTTCCTCAGGAAAGTCTTTCAAGATATGAATGTGTTGGCCTGGGAATTCGGGTAAAACCTGTTCTTTTAGATATGCCAAAATCGCGCTTGGATTAGTTCCTTCTGAGCACGCGATGGCGTGTTGGCCGGTCAACATGTTATTCCCAACAATCGTTAATTTGCCAGCAAAGTTTTTGAATAAGAAATCCCTTAGTTTGATTTTTAAACCATGATCACGTGTGCCAAAGGTCTGCAATTGGTTCAAGTCGATTTGTTGGATCAATGCGACCGCAACCATGAGATCATTTTGAAAAATGCCAACAAATAGATTTTTGACATTTGCAGGTTCAGATGATGCTAATGCAGTGAGGTATTCTTTTTGTAAGAAAATACTCGATTGGGCAATGGAGTCCCAAGATTGTGGTAAGTCTGTGGGATGAAGGTATATGTGATGTTTGTAATTCAAATCAAGATGTTTTCAGTGGTTTAACTGAAAAGTAGGGTTTTTTGTTCCCGTCGTTTTCATATAGTGGTTCGATGCTACGTGATATTTATAAAGACGCGATACTTCGTGTATAAGCTTTGATGATTTTTTGAATGGATTTTCTCGGTAGATTCCTGATGAGAATCAGTCTTTTACAATCAGCAAATTCAAGTATATTTGATTCACACCTTGATTTATTTGTTGTATGAAACACGTTTATCCTATTTCTGGCATGAGCTGCGATAGTTGTCGTACACATGTTGAAAAAGCATTGAATAGCCTCGATGGGGTACATGCTACTGTAGATTTAGCAAAAGCAGAAGCGATTATTGAATCGGACAGGCATGTTTCATTAACTGAGCTAGAAAACGCATTGCTTTTGCATGGTGGGAATTACCACATAGGGCAAAAGCCTCTTCCAAAGTTTAGTCCGAAAATTAGTTTGGCAGGTGCGGTATATTATTGTCCCATGCATTGTGAAGGAGATAAATTATACGATAAACCTGGAAATTGCCCTGTTTGTGGAATGGATTTGGTTGCTCGTCCTGGTCAAGTAGATGAAAATCAAAAGACCTATCAGCAATTGAGTCGTAAGTTGGCAATTGCCGTAGCATTTACTCTTCCCATTTTTCTTATTTCGATGTCGGAAATGATACCTGGAAATCCGCTGTTCCAGTGGGCATCGATGTTGACTTGGAATTGGATTGAAATGGTTCTGTCTCTTCCAGTTGTTTTTTATGCAACCTGGATGTTTTTTGAGCGGACTTGGATTTCTTTGAAAACGGGAAATTTGAATATGTTTACGTTGATTGGAATTGGGGCTGGTGCGGCGTGGTTGTTTTCAATGGTTGCGCTTATTTTTCCTCATTGGTTTCCTGTGCAATTTCAAGGGCATCATGGAACAGTTTTCGTTTATTTTGAAGCTTCAACAGTGATTTTAACCTTAGTCTTATTAGGTCAAGTACTTGAAGCGCGTGCGCATGGGAAGACCAATGAAGCAATTCGGGAATTAGTTAAACTTGTCCCCAATGAAGCAACCTTATTGCGTGATGGTAAGGAGCATATTGTTCCAATTGATCAAATAGTGATCGGAGATTTGATTCGGGTTAAACCGGGTGAAAAAATACCCGTTGATGGAATGTTACAAGCTGGGTCGCGTGCTTCTGTCGATGAGTCCATGTTATCAGGGGAACCCATACCGGTAGATAAATCAGAGGGGGATTTGGTTAGGGCTGGTTCGATAAATGGAAATTCGAGTTTTATATTGCAAACCCAAAAAGTAGGAGCTGAGACTTTATTGGCTCAAATTATTGAATTGGTGCATCAGGCAAGTAGTTCAAAAGCACCTATTCAAAAATTAGCAGATACGATTTCGAGTTATTTTGTTCCTTTGGTCTTATTGAGTTCGGTGTTGACATTTCTTATATGGTTTTTTGTTGCTGACTCAAATTCATTTTCATTTGCATTCGTCAATGCCATAGCTGTCCTTATTATTGCTTGTCCATGTGCTTTGGGGCTCGCAACGCCCATGTCTGTTATGGTAGGAGTAGGGAAGGGTGCTCAACATGGAATTTTAATTAAACATGCAGAAGCCTTAGAACAATTAGCCCAAATCGATGCCGTGTTAGTGGACAAAACGGGAACACTCACAGAAGGTAAGCCTTCAATTGAGCGTTTACTTGTTTCAGATGATGCGATGGAAGAAAAGGAAATTTGGCAATTGATTTATTCATTAAATCGATTAAGTGAACATCCTTTGGCAAAAGCCAGTGTACATTTTGCGCAAGAACTAGGCATAAACGCTTATGATGTGAATGATTTTGAGGCTTTGTTGGGGAAAGGTGTACAAGGTCAAATTAAAGGTCAAAATTATGTCATAGGAAACCAGCGTTTATTAACAGAAATGAAAATCAACATTCCTGTTTCTTTGTTTCGACAAGTGGCAGAAGCCCAGAAACAAGGTAAAACGATTTCTTATTTAGCAAATGAGCAAGTTGCTATAGCGGCAATGGTCATTAGTGATCGAATAAAATCTTCAAGTTATGAGGCAATAGCAGAATTACATACTGCGAAAATTGCTGTTATAATGTTGACTGGAGATAACCAGGAAACAGCGGATTTAGTAGGCAAAAGTTTGGGCTTGGATGCTTGGAAGGCACAGATGTTACCTGCGGCAAAATTGGATGAAATTATTCGTCTACAACAAGAAGGTAAAAAAGTAGCGATGGTTGGAGATGGGATTAATGATGCTCCAGCACTTACTCAAGCGGATATTGGTATTGCAATGGGGACTGGAACGGATGTTGCTATGGAGAGCGCTGAGATTACGCTGATCAAAGGTGATTTGCGAGATATTGCGAAGGCTCGAAAATTAAGCCAACAAGTTTTGCGGAACATTAAGGAAAACTTATTCTTTGCTCTGGCTTACAATGTGATTGGAATTCCTATTGCTGCGGGCTTATTGTATCCATATTTTGGGATTTTACTCTCACCTATGTTGGCTGCTTTAGCCATGAGCTTTAGTTCTGTTTCTGTGATTTCTAATGCACTGCGTTTGCGCAGAATGAAACTTTAGGTAAGAACGCCCTTCGTTACTTCAGGTATTTTCGGATTCGGCTTAGGAGGTCCACCGTCCAACGTCTAAAGTCCAATGTCCAACGTCTATTTTCGTGTGGCCCCGGCGGGAATCGAACCCGCATCTAGCGTTTAGGAAACGCCTATTCTATCCGTTGAACTACAGCGCCAATTAAACAGTGCATAAAGATACTAAACTCATGCTATTATTGGGGATGAAATAATTAGGAAAACTTGTAAAATTGCAAGTTTTCCTAATTGAATTATAATTAAATTTGTCGATAATTTCTTAAAGGAATTATATAGAACACGGAGTAAGCAAAACCTTAGATTTTTAATTTGAGGTTTTTTTGTTTGCTAATAATTTTGAAAGATATGTGGTTTCTATATTCAAAAATGAGGACAAATATTTATTCTTTACAAGCGTTAACAAATAGGGATAATTTTTACTGATATAATCTATGCGTTCCTTGGCTGTTAATGACCTTAAAAATTCACATTGATTTTCAAATTCACACAAATTGTAAAATAATTCATGGATGGAAAATAAGGCAAAACTTGATGATTTCTCAATCAGAAATCGATAAGTTGCACGATCGGTTCCATAAACGACGCAATCCTCTAAGGCCTCAAAATTTTCTCTTGAAGGTTTATCAAAATGGAAACTGTTAACATTAGTGACGAAATCTCCTTCCTTAGCAAACCAAGTTGTGATTTCTTTTGATTCTTCTGTTCTAAAGATGCGAATAATTCCTTTCTCTACGTAGTAGATTTTATCGCATTTGTCGCCTTCAATTAATAAGAATTCTCCTTTTTTGATTTTTTTGGAAAAGCATAATTTGATAAACCAATCGATGAATTGATTTGATTTACCGAGCTTGAAATATTCGCTTGATAAAAATCGATCTCCAACTTTCATAAATGAGGTTTGCAATTTACTATTAAATTGACAAATTTCACCTCTCACCTCTCACCTCTCACCTCTTAACTCTTAACTCTTAACTCTTAACTCTCCTCAGGTATCACCCCATCATTATATCCCATCAAGTGGTTGGTGTCCAACCAATTCGGGAAAATTTGAAAGTGTTTTTCTTTAATGATTTCCATGACCATCTCCCGCAATTCTGCTAAATTTGAGCGTTGTTCTGCTGAAATGAATACGGTTTTGGGTGTGTTCGTTTGCCAGTGTGATTGTTTTAAGAAACGCGTAACACGTTCCATTTTGGTCAATTCTGGATTCCCGTCTTCATCCACAGCTGCGCCTTCAAAGAAAACATCTTCCACGTTGTAAAGATCTATCTTATTGAAAACCAAAATCGTTGGCTTATCACCTGCACCCATTTCGTTTAAGATCCCTTGAACTACTTCAATTTGCTCCTCAAAATTGGGATGCGAAATATCCACAACGTGCAATAACACATCTGCTTCACGTACCTCATCCAAGGTTGATTTAAAGGACTCAATCAAGAGGGTAGGGAGCTTGCGAATAAATCCTACTGTATCAGTTAATAAAAAAGGAATTCCATCCCAAACAACTTTACGTACGGTCGAATCAACGGTCGCAAATAATTTATTCTCCGCAAAGACTTCTGCCTTCGCTAATTTCTTCATCAAAGTCGACTTACCCACGTTGGTATATCCCACTAATGAAACACGAACCATACGATCCCGATGTTTTCGTTGGGTATACGACTGCTTATCAATCGCCGTTAATTTGTCCTTTAAGAACGCTATACGATCATTTGCGATCCTTCGGTCAGTCTCTAATTCTTTTTCACCTGGACCACGCATACCTACACCGCCCCGTTGTTTGGAAAGGTGAGACCACATACGAGTTAAACGTGGCAACATATATTGGTATTGAGCAAGCTCCACTTGTGTACGCGCCTGAACTGTTTGAGCACGTTGTGCAAAGATGTTCAAGATAAGTAAACTTCGATCTAACACTTTGATTTCTTTGCCTAATAAGGAAATCGTTAATTCGATGTTTCGCACTTGCGAGGGACTTAAGTCGTCATCAAAAATGATTATATCCACGTCTTTGGCAATAACATAGGCAATGATGTGATCCAACTTCCCTTTACCCACATAGGTGCGATTGTCCGGTTTGGCCAAGTTTTGAGTAAAACTTGCCAAAGTCACCACCCCGGAGGTGGATGCTAAGAAGGCTAATTCTGCCAAATACTCTGCCGTTTGAACCGCATTTTGTTTCTGCGTCGTTACTGCAACGAGTACCGCTGTTTCTTGTTCTTCTCCCGTACTAAATCCTAATTCTTCCTTCATATCTAATGCTAAAAAAAGCCTTCCTGTTAAGAAAGGCTTTTTATGCGAATTTAGTTCAATTTATAAACTTTGAATCAATTTAAGATTCAAAGTCACATAATCTTCGTTCTTACCTTCTTTGGCTAAGGTGATTGATTTCTCAGCACTTGCTTTGGCGCCTGCTTTATCGCCCAACTTCGCCTGAATTTTTGCTTGTAAATGCAAGATCCAATAAGCTGATGGATTTGCCTCAACTGCTTTACCAACCCATTCTAAAGCCTTTTTTAAATCACGACCCGTCTCAAAATAATAAGAAGCAGATTCAAAATAAGGTCTTGTGTCTGCTGCCATCGCTTTTTCAATGGATGCTGCAATTTTAGAATCGATTTCTGTTTCGATAGGTATCGAAACGGCTACCTTCTCCCAAGAAATTACCAAATCCATTTTGTTGGCAATCACATTCGCAAACTGAATGGAAAACGATTCAACTGATTGAGCTAGGGTTGTTGTTGCCAACTTTACCTTTAAAACGTCCTCAGCTGGATTGTAATTAAATACGCCATTCGTTCCTTTGTTGAAGAGGATCTCCCAAGAAAATTGAGAAGGAATCGTCATCAATTGGTAAGTACCCGCTTTTAAAGGCTGACCTGCAATTTTAACATCTTCCCCGAACGTGATGCTCGTAGGTGCATTCGCACCAGTACGCCATAACTTTCCGAAAGGAACCACATCACCAAATATCTTACGCCCTTTAATTACAGGACGGGAATATTTGACTTCAACCGAAGATAAAGAAAAGTCTTGCTTGATGCTTTGTCCGGGACTTGGCGCAGGAGTTTTAATACCTTGTGCGAATACATTGACCGCAAGCAAGCACAAAATCAATACTTTTTTCATCTTATTTTAGGCTGATAATGCTTCAGCACCCCCTACGATCTCAAGGATTTCCTTCGTAATAGCTGCTTGGCGTGAACGGTTATATTCTAATTTCAATGCCTTGATTAATTCCCCAGCATTATCAGTTGCCTTATCCATCGCTGTCATACGAGCGCCATGTTCAGATGAATTGGACTCCAATAAAGCACGGAAAATAGATAACTTGATCGACTTTGGAATTAATTCCGAAATGATTTGCTCCTCAGAAGGCTCAAAGATGTAATCCACAGCACTCACTTTATCGCTAGATTCTGAAGCTACTAAAGGAAGTAATTGTTCTGTTTGAATAATCTGCGTCGCAACGTTCTTTGAGTAGTTGAAGATCACTTCTACCACATCAAATTTCTTTTCCGTGAATGATGTCAAAACGGCATCACCAATTTCACGAACGTTATTAAAGTTCAAACGCGTGAAGATGTCCGCATGGGCTTCGTTCACGTTGTATCCCCGACGAGATAAATATTCAGCACCTTTTTTACCTAATGATAAAATCTCCACTTGACCAGCTGCGTGCAAGTCGGCATATTTCTCTTGTACCAAAGCCATCGTCGCTTTTCCTACGTTCGCATTGAATGCGCCGCAAAGTCCACGATCCGAAGTTACTACAATGATTAATGCACGTTTGATTTCACGCACCTCTGTAAAAGGATTTTCTGCGCCAGCTTCTGTTTGAGCAGAAACTGTTGCAATCATTTCCGCTAATTTCTTAGCGTAAGGGCGCATTTGGTGGATAGCATCCTGCGCACGACGCAACTTAGCGGCCGAAACCATTTTCATGGCTTTGGTGATTTGTTGCGTCGAGTTAACGGATACAATTCTATTTCTTACTTCTTTTAAGGAAGCCATAGTATTCTAATTTTATGCTTTGTATTTAGCTGCTACTTCATTACCTACACGCTTCAAAGTAGCGGTTAAGGTATCATCGTATTTTCCTTGACCTAAAGCTACCAAAGTTGCTTTCTCAGTCGCACGCAATACTTGAATGAAATCTTGTTCGAATTCACGAACTTTTTCTACTGGTACGTTATCTAAGTTACCTGTAGTTGCTAAATAAATCATCGCAACTTGCTCCTCCACAGGTTGTGGTGCGAATTGTGGTTGCTTCAACATCTCTAAGTTACGACGACCACGGTCAATCGTTAATTTTGTAGATGCATCCAAATCTGAACCAAACTTCGCGAAAGCTTCTAACTCACGGAATTGTGCTTGATCCAACTTCAATGTACCTGCTACTTTCTTCATGGATTTGATCTGTGCGTTACCACCTACACGAGATACCGAGATACCTACGTTGATCGCTGGACGAATACCTGCGTTAAACAAGTTTGTTTCCAAGAAGATTTGACCATCTGTAATCGAAATTACGTTGGTTGGGATATATGCCGAAACGTCACCCGCTTGTGTTTCAATGATTGGAAGGGCTGTTAAGCTACCACCACCTTTGACGATGCCTTTGATTGACTCAGGCAAGTCGTTCATGTTACGTGCGATTTCATCTGAATTGTTGATTTTCGCAGCACGCTCCAATAAACGAGAGTGTAGGTAGAAAACGTCACCTGGGTACGCCTCACGTCCTGGTGGACGACGTAACAACAAGGAAACTTCACGGTATGCTACCGCTTGTTTTGATAAGTCATCATATACAACTAAAGCTGGACGACCTGTATCACGGAAGAATTCACCGATTGCCGCACCTGTAAATGGCGCATAGAATTGCATTGGAGCTGGATCTGCAGCCGTCGCCGAAACGATTACTGTATATTCCATCGCACCTGCTTTACGTAAAGTTTGCTCAACTTGCTTCACAGTAGAAGCCTTTTGACCAATCGCTACATAAATACAGAATACAGGCTCTCCTTTATCGTAGAATTCTTTTTGATTAATGATTGTATCGATACAAACAGCTGTTTTACCTGTTTGACGGTCACCGATCACCAACTCACGTTGGCCACGACCTACTGGAATCATCGCATCAATTGCCTTGATACCTGATTGCAATGGTTCTGTTACCGGTTGACGGAAAATTACTCCTGGTGCTTTACGCTCCAAAGGCATTTCGTATAAAGTACCAGCGATAGGTCCATTACCATCGATTGGCTCACCTAATGTGTTAACCACACGTCCTAAGATACCATCACCTACCTTTACAGAGGCAATTAAATTGGTACGCTTAACGGTATCGCCTTCTTTGATTTGGCTAGAGTCACCTAAAAGTACAGCTCCTACATTGTCCTCCTCTAAGTTCAAGGCTAAGGCTTTCAAACCGTTTTCGAAAACGATCAATTCACCTGCTTGTACATTGGAAAGGCCATAAATACGAGCCACACCATCACCCACTTGGAGTACAGTGCCTATTTCTTCTAATTCTGCTTGAGTTTTCGCTTGAGATAATTGTTCTCTCAAAATTGCCGAAACCTCATCTGGTCTTACTGATGCCATACTAAAGTTTTATGAAGAGTTTAATTTTTGACTATATAATTTCGGGTGCAAAATTAGCTAGGAAATTTCAATATTCCCATAACTTCGGCAAAAAATGAGCTTAATCATAAGACTTTTTTTAGATTCAAGATTTCGTGGATAATTTCTACCTGTTAAATGCCGTTAATTTTGTTGAGTGAGCCACAATTTTCGTGTATCTTCGAAACTTTATTTTGATATAAATCGATAACTATGCAATTGTCATTTCTTCGTGCTGCGCTTTTCGCTAGCATCTCTTGCCTTACTTTCGCGTCTTTCGCTCAAACAAAGCCGAAAACAAAAACCAAAGTTGCTCTGACTGTTTCGAAAGTTCCTGTCAAGCCTTTTAACTCATCGATCGACTCCGTTTCTTATGCAGTTGGTGTATTAGTTGCCCAAAATTTCAAATCGCAAAAAGTGACCTTAAATCCGGAAATGGTTGCAAAAGGTTTTGCTTCCGTTACTTCGGGTGGGACCTTATTGATTAGCGAACAAGAATGCCAAAGCGTCATGAACAACTTCATGATGAAAAACCAACAAGCACAAGCAGCTGAGCAGGCAAAACAATTTGAACCTAACCGCATCGCTGGAGAGAAGTTCCTTGCTGAAAATAAAACCAAAGATTCTGTTATCACGACGGCAACTGGTTTGCAATACAAAGTGCTTAAAATGGGGGATGGTCCTAAGCCAAAAGCTTCCGACAAAGTTAAAACTCACTACCATGGAACATTGATCGACGGAACGGTGTTTGATTCATCAGTTCAACGCGGCGAGCCTGTTTCTTTTCCAGTTTCAGGTGTTATTCCGGGTTGGGTAGAAGCGCTTCAATTAATGCCAGTAGGTTCTAAATTTAAATTATACATTCCTCAAGAATTAGCTTATGGCATTCGCGGAGGTGGTCAAACTATCAAGCCTTATTCTGCCTTGGTATTTGAAGTGGAATTATTAGCGATCGAAAAAGAATAACATGAAAAGGATACTTCCGATATTAATCCCGCTATCACTTTTAGTTGTCGTTTTTCTTCACGGGAAAACGCAAGGTAAATTGGAGGTGGCAACTTACCAACAAGGCGACCTACAACCTACAGATACCCAACGAAAGGTGGAGCGATTGGTTTTTGGTATATTGAGCAATTACCATTATCGGAAAGTTCCTGTCAATGATTCCTTGTCTTCGAAAATTTTTGATGCTTATTTAAAAGATTTGGATCCGAACAAAGCGTATTTTATTGCTTCAGATATTGAAGAAGTTGAGAAATACCGCTACACGATTGATGAGCAATTGAATTTAGGTGATTTAACATCTGCTTTTCAGATTTATAATCTATATCAAAAACGCATGTTGGAGCGATTCGCTTATGTTGATAAAGTGATTAAACAGCCGATGGATTTTAACATCGACGAAGCCTATCAACCCGATCGTGAAAAAGCAGCTTGGGCAAAATCTACTGCTGAATTAGATGATTACTGGCGCAAAGACGTGAAGCGTCAATTGTTAGATTGGAAAATCGGAGGCAAAGCGGATACAACGGCTGTACGTGAATTGAATGATCGTTACAAGCGTTCTGCCAAATACATGGCTCGTACGCGTGCTGAAGATGTTTTTCAGGTTTTCATGAACGCTTATACGGAAAGCATCGATCCACATACTTCCTATATGATTCCCAAAGCGGCTCAAGAATTCAATAAAGATATGGCCCAAAGTTTCGAGGGCATCGGTGCAACGCTTCGTTTAGAAGGGGATTATGTGACCATCCAGGATTTAGTACCCGGTGGACCGGCATTCCGTTCTAAACAAATTAATCCCAAAGATCGCATTGTAGGTGTTGCCCAAGGGGATGATGGTGCGTTTGTGGATGTGATTGGTTGGTTTACTGATGATGCAGTTAAATTAATCCGCGGTCCCAAAGGAACTGTCGTTCGTTTGAAGATTTTGCCGGGATCAGGTGTGACAGGTTCCCCAACTTCTGAAGTTCGAATTGTGCGGGAGAAAATCAAATTAGAAGAACAGACTGCCAAAAAAGAAATTTTGAATTTCAAGCAGGGGGCGTCAACCTATAAGTTAGGCTTGATCACGATTCCGATGTTCTACCGAGATTTTGAAGGCGCACGTAAGCGTGAGGCTAATTTTAAATCGACTTCCGCGGATGTTCGTAAGTTCTTGAATGAATTCAAACAAGAAGGAATTGATGGGCTTGTCATCGACTTGCGTAATAATGGAGGTGGATCTTTGGTGGAAGCTGTCGAATTAACGGGTTTATTCATTCCGAAAGGGCCTGTTGTGCAACGCAAGCAATCGGATGGTAAAATTTCCCAAGAAATCGACCGCGACCCCGCTCAAGTATATGATGGCCCGATGGCGATTATGATCAATCGTTTTTCTGCCTCAGCATCTGAAATTTTTGCTGCCGCGATTCAAGATTACAAGCGTGGAATTATCGTAGGTGAACAATCGTATGGAAAAGGTACAGTACAGTCGGTGATCGATTTAGACAACTACATGGCGAATGAAAAAGATCCGGTAGGCCAATTGAAAATTACCTTGGAGAAATTTTATCGTGTGAATGGTTCCTCTACGCAACACAAAGGCGTTAGTCCTGATTTTGCTTTGCCATCAGCATTTTCGGCAGAGGAGTTTGGGGAGAGTTCACAGCCTTCGGCTTTGCCATGGGATATGATTCCAACAACAGTCTACACGCCAACAAATACAATTGTGGTTCCAGCTTTGGCGCATTTACAAGCTGCTTTCCAGACTCGTTTAAAGACAAAACCTGATTTGATCAAATTGAAACAAGATTTTGAGCGTTGGAAGAAAATCAAGGAGCAAAATTCCATTTCACTGAATTTCGAAAAGCGGAAGAAGGAATTGGATGAGCAAAAGAAAAAACCGGATGAGTCACAAGCGGTGATGGATGCTTTAGGAGGAACGGACGAGACAGCTGCAGATAAAGATAAGAAAGAGAAAGCGGCTGATAAGCATGCGAAGGATGCATATTTAAAGGAAACTCAACAGATTTTATCCGATTGGATTTCATCTGGTGCGCATAAAATTGCCAAAGTAAAATGATTGATTTAGCTGTCATTTTGGAAAATGCCAAACCCATCGTGCGCGAAACGGGCGTTTGGATTCAATCCATGGTGAACAATATTGGCGAATCAGATATCCAATATAAAGGAACAAATGATTTGGTTTCTTTTGTGGACCAAACGGCTGAAGCACGACTGAAAGAAGGCTTGTCGGCGATTTTTCCCGAAGCGGGTTTTGTCGCTGAAGAATCGGCTTCAGATTACAGTGAAGTGGGCGACGGCTATTATTGGGTTATCGATCCTTTGGATGGTACCACCAATTTCTTACATCGCTTACCCATTTATGCTGTTTCGGTCGGCTTAATTTATCAGAAGCAACCTATTTTAGGCCTGATTTATGAACCAAATCGTGATGAATTGTTTTATGCGGCGAAAGGACATGGAGCCTATTTGAATGAGCATGTGATTCAAGTGTCCCAACAAGCCTTCATGAACAAGAGTTTATTGGCCACGGGATTTCCTTATTACGATTTTTCATATCAGGATCGTTACTTGGCATTACTCAAAGAATTGATGCGGACCTCGCATGGCTTGCGTCGGATGGGTGCTGCAGCGATCGACTTAGCTTATACGGCATGTGGTCGATTTGAGGGATTTTTTGAGGCTAATTTAAAACCTTGGGATGTCACGGCAGGAAAGATTATTATCGAAGAGGCAGGTGGGCGTGTGACCAATTTTAGTGGTGGAGATGCTGTGATCTTTGAAGGAGAAATAATTGGAGCAGGGCCTATATTTGATGAATTTTTAGGAACTTTACAGGCCAAATGGTTTGTTGACTAAGCATGGAACAAATAATCATCTTCTTGGTATTTGCATCGGCACTATTCTATTTAGGTAGATTGGTGTATCAACAATTTTGGGGTAAAACGGCGGGTCAATGCGCCAAAGGTTGCGGTACTTGTGCAGCCAGTTCACTCGATAAAATCGAATCCATTGAAAGATAAGGAAAGCGGTAAAATTGTTGATTTGCAGATTATCCGACGGATTTATGGCTTTATCAAGCCCTATAAATTTCGGTTCTGGTTTCTTGTGGGCTTGATTTTGTGCATGGCAGGGGTTTCCCCTGTGATTCCTTTGATGATTCGGTATACGCTGGATCATTTTGTGAGTTTGGATAAAATGGCCGACTTGCTTCGCATGTTTTTCATCATGATCGCCGTACTTTTCGCACAAACAGGATTACAGTTTTCTACCGGTTATTTAGCAGGCTATCTAGGTCAAACGGTTATTCGTGACATTCGTGTTCAATTGTATGCCAAAATCGTCGATCTAAAACTAGCCTTTTTTGATGCCACGCCCATCGGTCGTTTGGTGACACGAACGGTCTCAGATATCGAGACCTTGAATGATGTGTTTTCAGAAGGATTAGCATCTATTGCTGGGGATTTGTTGCAATTGTTCTTGATTATTGCCGTCATGTTCTACACAGATTGGCGTTTGACTTTGGTGATCTTGGCGACAGTACCTTTCATGGTATTCTCTACCTATGTATTCAAAGAATATATCAAGAAGTCCTTTAATGAAGTGCGCGTTGCGGTAGCTAATTTGAATTCTTTCGTGCAAGAGCATATCTCAGGGATGATGATTGTTCAATTATTTCATGCTGAAAAGCGGGAGTTGTCCAAGTTTAATCAGATTAATCAAGATCATCGCGATGCGAATATTCGGGGAATATTAGCTTATTCCGTGTATTTTCCGGTAGCGGATGTGATTTCGGCAGTAGGATCTGGTTTTGTGGTTTGGATGGCTTCGACTTATATTTTGAAGGAACAAATCACGGTAGGTACGTTGACTGCCTTCATCATGTTTATTAACCTATTTTTCCGACCGATCAGGATGTTGGCGGATCGTTTCAATACGCTACAAATGGGGATTGTTTCGACTGAGCGTATTTTGACCTTGTTGGACTCCAAAGATTATATTCAGAATAATGGGAAGATTTTAGCAGATAAACTGAAGGGTGACATCGTATTTGATGAGGTGACTTTTGCTTACAACGAACCCGAGTGGGTTGTTAAGCAAGTGAGTTTTGAAGTTCCGTCGGGTCAAACCTTAGCGATTGTAGGAGCAACAGGTGCTGGTAAATCATCTATTATCGGTTTGCTAGGTCGTATGTATGATTGTCAACAAGGCGAAATTCGTATTGATGGGGTTGCCTTGCCTGATTATGAGATTCATAGTTTACGCAAAAACATAGCCGTTGTTCTGCAGGATGTATTTTTATTCAGTGCCTCTATTGCTTACAACATACATTTGGGAGATGAGTCTATTTCGCAAAAGAAGATTGAAGAGGCTGCCAAAGCGGTAGGGGTGCATGATTTTATTATGTCCTTGCCGGGAGGATATGCTTATGAAGTGATGGAGCGTGGGGCGACTCTAAGTGTGGGTCAGCGCCAATTGATCTCCTTTGTACGTGCCATGGTGCATGATCCGAAGATTATTATTTTGGATGAAGCAACTTCATCGGTTGACTCGGAGTCGGAGGGGATGATCCAACAAGCCATTGCAACTTTGATGCAAGGAAGAACAGCCGTTGTTATTGCACATCGCTTGTCGACGATTCGAAATGCGCATCAAATTTTGGTGATGGATAAAGGGGAAATTAAGGAACGCGGTACACACGAGGAATTATTGAAGCAAGAAGGATTGTATGCGCAATTGTATCATTTACAATTTAGTCGTAATTAATCCGTATATTTGAGGCTTATGAAATTGAAAAATTATATTAAAGTTGGTTTTATCGCAATGCTTGGTTTGAGTTCATGCGGTAAGTTCGAGAAGTTCCGTAAGAGTGCTAGTTTGCCTGTTAAATACAAGGCGGCTGTGGACTATTATAAAAAGAAGGATTTTGACAAAGCGGGCATCTTATTTGATGAGATACTTCCTTTGATGAAGGGGGATTCAACGCAGGAGATGGCTACGTATTATCAAGCTTATTGTGATTTTAATTTAGGGAATTACACCGTTGCGAATGCCCATTTCAAGAAGTTTTACGAGGTTTTCTCGCGCAGCGAATATGCGGAAGAGGCGATTTATATGTCGGCGTTTTCCTTGTATAAAGATTCTCCTAATTTCAATTTAGATCAAACAGGGACTTTAACAGCAATTAATGAATTGCAGAGTTATTTGAATAATTATCCGGATACCAAATTCAAGGATGAATGTTCGAATATGATCAAGGAATTACGTCGTAAATTGGAACGTAAGGCCTACGAAAAGGCCAAATTGTATCACAAAACATCGTCATTTAATATAGCGTCATTGAAATCATCTGTGATTGAGATAACAAACTTTCAGCGAGACTTTCCAGATTCCGATTTTAATGAGGAAATGGCTTATTTAAAGGTGTTGGCCCAATTTGATTTGGCTAACAGTACGATTGAATCGAAGCAAAAGGAACGTTTTTCCGATGCGTCGAAATTTTATTTAGAATTAGTGGATAAATATCCACAGAGTGCATTTTTGAAGGATGCGGAGAAGATGTACGACAAGAGCAATCAAGAGCTAGAGCGAATCACGAAGTTGGAAGCGGAGCAGAAAGCTTTATTAGAAAAAGAGAAGTCGAATACGTCAAAATTGACCACGAGTCCTCAATAGTTTATTTCAGAAAATTATCTTATTTTTGCAACCTTAATTAAAATTCAAAGAGATGTCTAAGATCCAAACCAATCCATCGATCATTACGCGTGATGTAGATAAAATTGCTGCAAAGACAGGTAATACATATGAGTCTATTTCCATTATTGGACAACGTGCTCGTCAGATTTCAAGCAAAATGAAGGAGGAATTATCAGGTAAATTATCTGAGTTTGCTTCGTCTGTAGATAATTTGGAGGAGATTTTTGAAAACCGTGAGCAGATCGAAATCTCGAAATACTATGAGCGTATGCCAAAGCCAAGTGCGATAGCTATCGACGAGTTTTTGGCTGACAAAGTAGATTTCAGAGCACGCACAGAGGGAACAGACGAAAACTAATCTTTTTTCGTTTGATTTCATATGAAATCCATTCGCATATTTTTATTCGCGATTCTATGTCTCGGTTCTTGGGTTACAAAAGCCCAAGAACTACAGGCAACTGTTACGATTAACACCGAGCAATTGCAGCTCGATCAGCAGCGAGGAACCTCGCAAATCTATTCCGAACTTCAGCGTACACTTCAAGATTTTTTGTCCAACCGCCGTTGGTCTAATGATAATTTTGCGCCCGAAGAAAAAATCAAGGTTAACATCAATCTTTTATTGACTAAGGCGAGTTCACAAGGTGATTTTGAGGCCAATGCTCGTATTCAAGTCCTGCGTCCTGTTTTTGGAACTTCCTATGAGACGGTCATTTTGAATATGGTTGATAAAAATTTCAATTTCAAGTACCAGTTGGGTACGCCAATCACCTACAATGACAATAGTTTTATTGATAACTTGAGCTCATTGATGGCCTATTATGCCTATTTATCATTGGCTTATCATTATGATTCGATGGGATTACATGGGGGAGAGGCCTTTGTACAAAAATTGGTTAATTTGACGAATCTAGCCCAAAATTCAGGAACAGGCTGGGGAAATGCATCGGATATTCGTTCTCGCTTTGCAATTTCGGAGAATTTGATGAACCAACAAATCCAAGGGATTCGTGATGTGAATTATACTTACCACCGTTTGTATTTGGATACGTTTAAGGATAAGCCGGATGAGGCACGTAAAGGTATTTTGGATTTGTTAATGCAGATTCGACAGATCAATCAGATACGTCCAGGCGCAGCGAGTATTCGCGTGTTTTTTGATGCCAAAAGTGAGGAGATCTTTTCTATTTTGGATGAGGCGGGCGTGTCTGAGCGCCAACAAGCCTTTGCCTATTTAAGTTTACTCGATCCGATTCGGACAGAGAGTTATCGCAAATTAATCAGGTAGATTATCAGTTTTAGAGGAAATGAAGTCCTTTTTCACCTTTACCTTTGGCAATCCTCCAAGGTTTGCCAAAGGTAGCTGAGGTATGCATGAAAATTTGCCTAAAAACATGACCCAAGGATGTGCTAAACCTTCGACTTTAATTCAAAAATCATCACCGTCTCCGTTTTATCTGAAACTTTGAATCGGTTATCAATGCGTTGACCTACTATCCAAGCAACAGAACCTTTGCTTAACATTAATAAGGTGGCCTTTTTAATATTCAATGCCACTTTTTTGTCCGTTAGGAAGTCAGAAATTAGCTTCTTGGAATTCATACCCAGCGGACAAAACCAATCACCTTCTTGCGTCTTTCTGATTTCAAGTGGAAATGTTAAGCTATCAGCATCGAGACATGCAATATTTGCTTCAGTCGGAACTTTGAAATCAGCCGTTTTTTCCTCTACATAAATATGTAATTCCTGCGAACCCAAGTCGATGATTTCGTCTTCTTCTTGAACTAAGATGGGTTTGTATTCCGACTGGTCCTTGGGGCTTAAGACCCATTGGTTGCGGTCGATGTTCAATGTATATAACGGGGATTCGAAAATCTTGCCTACTTTATCCGCTGGGTGATTCGTGATTTGAGCGATTTGATCTCCGTTGAATGCTAAACTTTGGAGCCAGCGCTGTTGCATGACTTTTTCTCGGGCCGACTTCGCGTTTAATTGAACAAATAAATTATTAGCTGTGTCACTCTTAATATTGGACTCTTGCCACATCGCGTATTCTTCTTGAATCCAGGCTTCTATATCCCGAATTCGCTCACTCGTTTGTGCTAAGGTTTCATCAAAGGTTGAATTGAGCTCTTGAAACTTGGGCATGATTTCATGACGAATGAAATTCCGCTGGTATTTCGTGGATTCATTGGATGAATCCTCCCGCCATGCCAAATGTTTCTCCACTACAAAATCGAATATTTGTTCTTGGTTGGCGAATAGCATTGGTCGGATGATATGCCCATTTTTCACGGGTATGCCATGGAATCCTGCCAAACCACTTCCTCGCGTTAAGTTGATCAATACCGTTTCGGCACTGTCCATTTGATGATGTGCCGTCGCAATATATTGGTATCCAGCTTGTTGGCGGATTTCCTCAAACCAATTGTATCGCAACAATCGCGCTGCCATTTGCGTGGAAATCTTTTCTTTCTCTGCAAAGGCTTTGGTATCAAAAACGATACTGTGGTAGTCAACCTTAAGCGTTTTGGCAAATTTCTTAACAAATACCTCATCGGCTAGCGATTCTTCACCACGCAAACTGAAATTCACATGGGCAATTCCAAAATTGAATTTTGCCAACGAAAATAGTTTGGCCAAAACCACTGAATCAATTCCTCCGCTAACTGCGATTAGGATTTTGTCTTCGGGTTGAAATAAATTCTCTTTTTGGATAAAATGGATGAAATCTTCCAGCATAAAATTGGTAAATTGCGCGTTCAATTGAAGATGCGAAATTAACGATTCGCGATGAACATGCGGCAAAAATACGGATTATTCCTCTTTTTCTTTTTGATGCTTCCAGCTTCCTTGCTCGCGCAAAGCCAGTTGGAGGTCATTCGCGCCGACAGCCTCAATGGCATGCAACAAGAGTTAATAATGCGCAAAACGTTGATTGGTCGTGTTTTTTTGCGACAAGGAACGACAACATTGGCATGCGATCAAGCAGTTCTAAATAGTACCACGAATAATGTGGAAGCTTATGGACACGTGAAAATTATTCAAGCGGATACGGTGACGATAACGGGTGATACAGCAGTGTACATCGGGGATACGCGGCAGGCCTATATTTCCGGAAAGGTCAAGTTAGACGATCATACGATTATTCTAACGACGAATAAACTAGATTATGACATGAACTCTCGGATGGCTATTTACCATTCGGGTGCAAAGATTGTGGATAAGAAATCAACTTTATCAAGTAAAGAAGGGTTCTACAATACAGTTACCAAAAACTTTTTATTCAAAGAAAAAGTTCGTGTTCTAGACAAGGAGGGTGGAAAATTGCAAGCAGATTCACTTAAATACAACACCGCTTCGAAAGAAGCTTATTTTATAGCGCCTACGGAAATTATCACAAAGAAGGATACCGTTTTAACAAACGCCGGTTTTTACAATACGCAAACCAAAGTTTCTAATTTTACCGGTCGGTCCACCGCCAAAACCGACGAATACATCCTTTCAGCCGATACCCTGTTTTACGATAGCCCCACACAGATTGGGGTAGCACGTGGACGTGTTGAATTTTTAAGCCAAAAACAAAAGGTTGTTTTAACCGGTGATCATGGTCGATATGCAGGGAAAACAGGAATCACGCGGGTCTATGGACATGCGTTGATGCGGAATATTGGTGAAAAGGACACCTTGTATTTGACTGCTGATACCTTGGTTTCGATGCAAAATAAGACGGACTCAACGCGAAAATTGTATGCCTACAAACATGTGTTGATCTATAAATCTGACTTCTCTGGGAAGTGTGATTCGCTCGGTTATGACACCAAGGATTCGGTTATTCACTTTTACCAAAAGCCTTTACTATGGACGAATGATTCCCAATTGCAGGCTGATTCGGTTTCCATGTACATGACCAATCAAAAAATGCGTGAGATGCGTTTACGCGGTCATTCCTTTGTGATTTCCAAAGATTCTGCGTCTCATTATAATCAAATTAAGGGACGCAAAATGTGGGTATTTTTTGCGGATGATTCCCGATTGAAGAAAGTCCAAGTGGATGGCAATGGAGAAAGTGTATACTATGTCATGGATGATAAGAAAAATACAACAGGCTTGAATCGCGTCGAATGCAGTCGGATGAACCTCTTTTTTCTAGAAAATAAAATCAATAAGATATCGTTTATCACGAAACCTGAAGCCAAGTTCGTGCCTCCCAAGGAGTGGAAAGATGAGCTCGAATATTTGGATGGATTTAATTGGCGCTCAAAAGAAAAAATCACCTTGCCGATGATCATGGAGCGCGTTGGTCAGGCTCCCGCTGTTAAAAAACCTTAAAATTCGGCTTTTTGTCACTGGATTTTGACCGTTTACCTATTGTTGCGTTTTTTCTATGCGCCAATGAATTACATTTGAACATTCGATTTCCTTATGATTCAAACTTTACGTCATACTTTCTTTTTCGCATTGCTGCTCGGCTTTCTTGGCCCAGTATTTCTGCATGCTCAAAATGAGGGGAAATCGAAATCTAGACTAAGTATTCAACGAACAGCACAGCGCGTGACTTTGCCAATTTTATTGGCTAAGCGTTCATTTCATGTGAATCCTGCTTTGCAGACTAATCTTGATTTAAAGCAGAATTCATACCTAACGCAAATCATGAAGACAAGTTTTGCGAAAGCTTCTTCGACGAACATCGTAGGGCAGGTTCAGGATCGTAAATTAGTCGAAGAGAATAGCAACAATCCGAATTACTTGTTTTTAAATGACCGTATTCAAGTTTCGCATGCCTATCCTAATCCAGCTTCTGATTTTTTGGATATCGATTATCAGGTTGTAGGCAATCAGGAATTGCGAATAGGCTTTTTTAATGTATTGGGAGAACAAGTGAAGGAATTTTCCCTTGACAGAGATCAAAAAACATTGCGTATTTCCTTACGCGATTTTTCCTCAGGGATGTATCTATATCAATTGTCGATAGATGGCCGCTCGGTCGCTACAAAGAAAATCATTGTTCGGAAAGGGGTATAAAAAAAACCTGGATGGAAGTCATTCCATCCAGGTTCTGTAGAGACGCGATACTTCGCGTCTACTCCCTAGGCTAAAGCCTAGGGTTATAAAAGAATTATTGTAACCCCAGACTTTAGTCTGGGGCTTTTTAGGTATCTCGTCTACTCCCTAGGCTGAAGCCTAGGGTTATAAAAGAATTAGGATAACCCCAGACTTTAGTCTGGGGCTTTTTAGGTATCGCGTCTCGACACTATTGATTAGCAATCGTTCGCTTAATAAACGCTGTCAAATCAGCTCCTGTCAATAAATTTTGTGATAGTAAAGCCAAATCTGAGATTTGTTTCGCCAAGGATTTTTGCTCTTCTTCAGATTCTAAGCTCGCTAATTTACCAATCAACGGGTGATTCGCATTGACCGTGATATTATAGGTTGTCGGCATCGCCCCAAACATACCCATACCTCCACCGTTTTTCGACATTTCACTCATGCGACGCATGAACTCATTTTGGGTAACAATGGCTGGTAATTCGTCTGGTGACATGGCCTCAACAGCTACGACTTTTTGTTTGTCATTCAGGGTTTCTTCGAAGACTTTCTTGACACTTTCTTTTTGTGTATCGCTCAGAATGGCTTCTAAGTTGATTCCTGTATCAATTAATTTATCAATTCGGTCTGCATCCACACGCTTCCATTGGGTTTTCTCCAATTTGGCTTCCATGGCTTGAATGAAATGACTATCGATTAAGGAATCAAGTCGTAATACCGAGTACTCTTTTTGTTTGGCGGATTGAATAAAGGCATCTTGCTGTTGTTCGTCAGTCGTATAGAGATAGACTTTGTTGCCATCTTTATCCGTTTGTGCTGCCTGAACCTCTTCAGCGTATTCGTCTAACGTAAAATATTTGTCATTCGTATCTTGAACTAAGCAAAAATTTGTTGCGCGTTCCATGAATTTTTCATCGGAAATCATTCCGTATTTGACGAATAAGCCAATATTCGCGAATTTCTCTTCGAATGCTGCACGGTCAGCCTTGAATAGGTCGGCCAATTTATCCGCAACTTTTTTCGTGATGTACGAATTGATTTTCTTGACATTTGAATCCGCTTGTAAGAAGGAACGAGACACGTTCAATGGAATATCCGGTGAATCAATGACTCCATGCAACAACATCAAGAATTCGGGTACGATGTCTTTGACTTCGTCGGTGATGAAGACTTGGCGGCTATATAATTGGATCTTTTCACGCTGCAACTGCATTTCATTCTTCACTTTCGGGAAGTATAAAATACCTGTTAGGTTGAATGGGTAATCCACGTTTAAATGAATCCAGAATAAGGGCTTTTCTTGCATTGGATACAATTCATCGTAGAATTGTAGGTAATCTTCGTCTGTTAAATCGGAAGGAGACTTCGTCCAAATCGGATTTGGGTTGTTGATAATTTTCTCTTGAAATTCAATCGGCATCGGTAAGAACTTGCCATACTTTTCCAAGATGGATTTCAAGCGATATTCTTCCAAGAATTCCTCAGAGTCTTCCGCAATGTGTAGAATGATATCTGTTCCGCGTGTTTTCTTTTTGGCAGAACTAATCGAATATTCGGTTGAACCATCGCAAATCCAACGAGCTGCTTCGGCGCCATCTTGATAGGATTTCGAAATGATTTCCACTTCTTTGGCAACCATGAAAGCAGAATAGAATCCTAAGCCAAAATGACCGATGATTCCTTTGTCCTCGCCTTGGTCTTTGTATTTCTCCACAAATTCTGTGGCGCCTGAGAAGGCGATTTGATTAATGTATTTTTTAATTTCTTCGGCAGTCATCCCGATTCCGTTGTCGGAAATCGTGATTGTTTTCTTGTCTTTGTCGATGCTTACCTGCACTTTTAAATCACCCAATTCGCCATTGAATTCACCTATGGAGCTCAATCGCTTAATTTTTTGGGTGGCGTCTACCGCATTGGAAACCAACTCACGAAGGAAAATCTCGTGGTCCGAATAGAGAAATTTCTTGATAATAGGGAAGATGTTCTCAGTGTGAATGGAGATGTTACCTGTTTCTTTCATGTTTAATTGAGATTAAAAATCATAAATTTGGAAACCGATGGTTCAAATCTGAGTCCAAAATCATTCGGAATGTCATATTGTCAGAAATTTTATGTCACATACATCCTTACGCCAAGAGCAAACCTGTCTTAATTGTGGACAAAACGTACATGATCGTTTTTGTTCGTACTGCGGTCAAGAAAATCGTGAACCTCATGAATCCTTTTGGAGTTTGTTGATTCATTTTGTAGAAGATATTTTTCACTATGATGGTAAATTATTCACCACGATTAAGCAGCTTTTTCTAAAACCGGGTTTTTTATCCTCTGAATACCTACATGGCAAAAGAACCGTTTATCTACATCCCATTCGCTTTTATTTATTCACTTCTGCCTTCTTTTTTATTAGTCTGTTTTATGTTTTTCATCCTTTGGAAAAAATCTTAAAACAGGATGAAGTAAATACGAAAAAGAGTTTGGTGTCTTCCGTGAATGTTTTTGAAAATGGCTTTCAGGGTGATAAAAAATCATTCCCCAAAACCTTTGAGGCTTATTTGCAAGTCCAATCAAAGCTTCCTAAAACAGAGCAAGATTCTGAATTTGAGCAAAAGCTGATTAAGCAAGGTTATTCCATAGGTAAACAATATACCACTTCAGAAGCGCTATTGGAATCTTTGGTAGATACCATGCTCCATAAAATGTCGACGCTTTTGTTCGTAGCCTTGCCTTTGTTGGCATTCGTTTTGCAATTGGTTTTCCTTCGACGAAAAGGGTATTATTACATGCATCATGGCATTTTTATTTTACATATAGCTACAAGTCAATTTATTATGCTTTTTGCTGTAGAAATACTGGGAATTATTCAGTTGGCCACTGCCATTCCATTGTTTGGTAAGATTTCAAGTGGTTTAATTTTCGCTTGGTTTATTTATTATTTATTAGCCTTTAAGCGGTTTTATCAATTGAGTTGGTTAAAAAGTGTTCCCATGTTTTTACTTGCAGTTGTGTTACAGCAAATATTACTGATGGGGATTTTCTTTGGCTTATTGGTCTTTTCTTTTTTTAGCTTGTGAGAAAACTTGCCTTATTTTTATTGCTAGCATTTGCTTCAAAAGCCCAGCAAGAATCCCTGCGCATGGTTTATCCCTTTATACCCATGGGGATTAATCCTGCCATTGCAGGTTCCAAAGGCGTCGCTTCAATGACGGGGATTTATCGGAAAAAGCCACTTTTTC
>JAHEAY010000028.1 GCA_024642485.1 Cytophagaceae bacterium | reverse complement strand
AAACCGAAATGCGCCTCCTTAGCTCAGCTGGTAGAGCAACTGATTTGTAATCAGTAGGTCGTTGGTTCGATCCCGACAGGAGGCTCTGATAAGCTCGACAGAAATGTCGGGCTTTTTTGTTGCCCTCAAAATAAGAATCTCAATATCCCGTATTATCAATTTGATAAAAATTGTAACTTCACTTTTATTAAACTTTAATTACTAGATATGCCAGTTAATAAAAGCATCGTTTCGACAGTTAAAAAATCCTTATTAAAATTCGATTTCACAAGACTTGAAGAAAGATGTCAAAATGAAGCTCAGACTAGAATTGCTTTGATTGAGCCTTTATTAGAAATCATAGGCTACAGCAGATCTGATGACAAAGATATGCTTACTGAAATCAGTGCAGGTTGGGGGAAGAAAAATGATAAAGCAGATATTGGATTAAAAGCTGACAGTAAAACAACAGAGATAATTATAGAATGTAAAGTATTAGGAAAGAAACTTACAGATAAAGAAGCTTCTCAACTAAATAGCTATTTTATTAATACAAAAAATGCAAAATTTGGTATTCTAACGAATGGTTTAGAGTGGAAATTCTATTCGATTAATGATGCTACAAAAGATTCGAAACTATATAGTATTCCATTTTTAACTTTAGATTTTTCAGAAATCACTGATGAATTAATTGAAGAGTTTTCAAAATTCCATAAGAGTGCTCAATATTTAAAGGAGCTTTATGAGGAGGTTCAAGAAATCTATTTTCTACAAGGATTTGCAGATGCATTTGCAACAGAATTATCCGATCCCTCAGAAGATTTCATTAAAGCTGTTTTTAACAGAATGTATGGTAAAAAGCTTACAGAGTCAACAAAAGTCCGAATCAAAAACTTAATTAACTCCAACGCAATTCAGAACGCACTTCCAAAAGTTATAGAAGAAGAATCAAAAAATGGCAGCACCGTCATTACCACAGCTGAGGAATTAAAAATTTATCATTCAATTAAAACTTTACTGCTTCATTCAATAAAGAAACTAGATGCTAGTAGAATAAATTACCGAGATCAGAAAAATAGCTTCAACATCCTAGTAGACGATAACAACAAAAAAATAATTTGTAAAATAGTAAGCAATAAAGGAAAGTATTTTGTAGAATTGAATAGCGACAAAATAGAATTTAAAGGACTTGAAAGTATTGTTCCTTTAAAAAAGGAAATAATAAATATTGCAACAGCTTTACTTGGTCTGTAACTCAAAATTTAAGTTAGAAAGCTCGATAGAAATGTCGGGCTTTTTTTTAGTATTCAATATGAGCCAAAATAATATATTTATTTTGTCACTATTATTTTATTATTTTCTAAATCAAATTCTTTTAATAATAAATATTCTAAGAAATTAGATGAATAATAAAAACTCAATAAAATGAAGGTTATAACTTGGAATATAAGAAAAGCAAAAGAACAAAGCCAAGTATGGGAAATATTAGAGTCTTATAATGCCGATATAATATTATTGCAAGAAGTTCTAAGAATTCCACATCATTTATATTCTACATATAATGTAATTTTCAGACATGCAATTTCAGAATCTGGTAAACAACAAATTTTTGGTACTGCGATACTTACTAAGTATAAAATTAAACAAGAAATAAATTTAAAATCAAATAATGAGTTTATTCAACAGGAGCTTGATTTTTTTAAGGGTAATTTAATTTCAATCGAACTAGTTACTCCCTCAAATAAACAGATTAATGTAATATCGATATACTCTCCAGCTTGGTCAATTCCTGAATCACATTATGCAGGAATTGACATAGGGGAAATAAAGCTAAAGCAGAACAAACGAATTTGGGCAACTGAAATCTTATTTGCATACTTAAGAGAACAAAATATCACACACGAAGAATATTGGATATTGGGGGGAGATTTAAACTCATCAGAAACATTTGACTATTTATGGGCAGGTGGTCCACATGGCAACCTTGAAATAATTCAAAGGTTTGAATTACTAGGACTTAAAGAATGTTTAAGACACTTTAATAATGGGCTCGTTCCTACTTTTAGGAATCCTAAAGGTGGCAAAATTATACATCAAATAGATCATTTGTATATCAGTGATAATAGAATAAATAGTTTATCTGAATGCATGACAGAAAATCACGAATTAATATTTGGCAATCAACTTAGTGATCACTTACCCATCATTTCGTCATTTAGTGAATAAGTGCTTGACACCCAAAAGTGAGAATGTAAAATCTGTAAAGTTCTTAAAATGCATATAAGATGGAAATAACACTTGAATTTGATTTAGACAACACTATTATTTTCTGATTTGAAATTTAATAATAAGGCCTTTGAAGCCCTATTGATTTATAAATAAAAATATCTATTAATACTTGCTATGTATCTCACCTTGAATACTTATCATTTACTTGATATCATTTATTAATGCCATTATATTAAGGATTCAATTCCCCTATCCCCCCCCACAAACGCACCAAGCTTCCTTCCACATTGGCCTGATGAAATACCTTCCAAGCCGATAAAAATTGATCGGAATTTTCAAAACGAATGTGATTCAACAATACACTGAATACGCCAATAATCGGCTCTACGCGAACGATGTCTAATGTGAGCAGAAATGGCTTATCCACTTCCTTATCCAGGTATTGAAATTGATCAGTCAAATACGGAAAGTGTAACAAGAAAATGGTCATCGCCTTTAAATTAAAATAGGCTTCGATATGCAATAATTCCTGATCATAAATCAGATAACCAAATGGATCACGCGTTAATTTATGGGATTGTATTTGTAATTCTTTGGGGGCTAAATCTTTGAGCTTTAGAATCCCTTCGCAACGGTCCAACTTAAACACTTTGGGACGCGTAACTTGAGCCAAATCCTCCAAATCAATGGCATAAATTTCCAAATTCTCCAAACTAAAACTGACTGGGACAACTAATCGATCCCGCTTTGTCCCCTGATTCGCACTCGAATAGTTCAACAAACGCATTTGATACTTCCGTTTGCTTTGATTAATCTGCTTATCACAAAATTCCACTAAATCAATCGTTCGCTTCGATAATAAATTTTGACGCTTCTTATTCGAATGAAAAATTTGCAATAATTTTTGCTGAATCGATCGGCGCATCTCTACATCCGAAATAGCCTCTTGTGCCGCAAAATACAATGCTTGACTTTCATGCAAATTAAACTCCGTGCGCAGATATTCCGATTTCTTTTTGATGCCATATTTATCTCCTCGGATAATTTCTAGGCCATAACCCGATAATATATCCAAATGTCGAAATATCGTCCGACGTTTGTCTTCCCCCGATTCCTCTCCTCCCCCATACAAAGCCTCTAGCTTACGCATGGGAACCGGTTTTTCAGCCTCCAATAAATACAACAACAAGTTCATCACACGCTCTTGCGTAGAAGAACTCTTAATAACTTTGGATTTCAATTCTTTTACGGGGGATTTCTTTGGCTTATTCAAAATATTAGGAGATAATTAACTACTTCAAATTAGTCATTTTTGTCATTGATAAGAATTATGCAATACGTAAATTTTATGAACATATTGACAATATTCAGGTTAAAAAATCGATAAGACACCTTTAAATAAACAAATAAGAGCATAAAATCACCTATTACACATTGACAAAAAAGTGATTATTATTTCTTTTTTTTTGACACAATACAGCGAACATCCACTCCTTTCTTTTCGGCAAATATTCTGTAAATTGCCTCAAACATATTTGACTATGATACAACGTCGCGACTTCATCAAAAGCACCATCGGCATCTCTGCGCTCATGAGCAACGCAAGCCTATATACGAAAGCTCCTGTAGAAGCATCACCGATAAGTGTAGAAGAACGCTTGCAACGCATTAGCAAAGCCCAAGAGCTGCTTCAAAAAAATAAAATGGTCGCATTGATTCTCGATGCGGGAACTTCCATGCAATATTTCACAGGACTTTCCTGGTATCCGAGCGAACGATCGATGTTGGTCATTATTCCCGCCAAAGGGGAATTAACTTACATCTGCCCCTATTTCGAGGAAGATCGCTTACTCGAATTAATTAAGGTTGGCAAGCAGATCCGCACTTGGCACGAAGACGAAAACCCGTTCAATCTCTGCATCAAAACGATTCAAGATTTTGGGTTTCAATCAGGCCAAATTGGCATCGAAGAACAAACACGATTCTTCATCTCGAACGGACTTCAAAAGGCCGGAAAACAATTTCAATTGGTGAGTGGCGACCCGGTGTCGGTGACATGCCGACTCATCAAATCACCTGCAGAAATTGCTTTAATGCAAAAGGCGAATGACATTACAACACTAGCCATCCAAGCCGGCATTGCATCCCTAACAGAAGGCTGTAACCCACGTCAAATCAGTCAAAAAATTGCTCAAAAACATGCGGAATTAGGGGCTCAACATGGTTTTGCATCGGTTACCTTTGGGATTGCAACTTCCTTCCCGCATGGAAGTTCTCGCAAGCAAATCCTTCAAAAAGGCGATGTGGTCATGTTGGACTGCGGATGCCAAGTCGATGGATACGAATCAGACATAACCCGAACCGTGATTTTTGGGGAACCGACACAGAAACAAATCGATATTTGGAATTTGGAAAAAAGAGCCCAACAAGCTGGATTTGAGGCCGCGGTTTTAGGAGCTCCCTGTGAAAATGTCGATTTCGCAGCACGAAATGTATTAGTCAAAGCAGGATTTGGCCCGGCATACAAATTACCAGGACTACCTCACCGAACCGGACACGGCATTGGAATGGATGGCCACGAATGGGGAAATATGGTCAAAGGAAACAAATTGCCGTTGCAAGTTGGCATGTGTTTCAGCATTGAACCCACGATCGCGATTCCTGGAGAATTTGGCGTACGATTAGAAGATTGTGTGTACATGACTTCAACGGGCCCGAAATGGTTTAGCCAACCGAGCCCTTCGATCGTACAAGCATTTTAATTGGGTAGACACGATACCTCGTCCTAAAGCGTAGAGACGCGATACCTCGCGTCTTATTTTAATATGTAGACGCGAAGTATCGCGTCTCTACAAAATAATAACCATGAACAACTCCCTCCACCTCCAAGCCGCCTACATCGAAGCGCGCACTAGACTCAGTAAAGTAACCGACGCGATTACAGAAGCTGATTTATCCAAGAAATTAGGTAGCGCACCCAATTCCATTGGATTTCTACTACAGCATATTGCTGAAGTGGAATTACTTTTTTGCAAGAATGTATTTGGCCACACAGAAGTAAAGGTTGTCGCACATACGGTCATTGACCAAAAGGACACGGGCGTTTGGACAGATTTATCAGCTATTCAAAGTCAATTAAATGAATCTGGCCAAACGATCGCAAGTATCATTGCTTCCGTTGCTGAAGAAGATTGGTCCACGCAAATTACCACGAAAGAATTTGGCACAAAGACGAAAGCTGAAGCCTTTGGAAGAATCATTTCACATACGGCTTATCATGCAGGGCAGATCGCGATGATTCAGAAATACGGATCGTAGAGACGCGATACTTCGCGTCTTGAGTCCAAGACTGAAGTCTGGGGTTATATATTTAACTAGACGCGAAGTATCGCGTCTCTACAGACTCATTACCTTTGTAACACAAAAGGGCACATCTTCGGAGTAATGCGAAACAAATATCAGCGTCATATCCGAAGTTGCTGCCATTTGATTTATGACATCCTTGACTATTTGTACCTGCTCCTGATCCAATCCTTGACAGGGTTCATCCAAAATCAATAGCGGCGGATTCTTCACAAAGGCCCTAGCAATTAAAATCATCTTTTGCTCGCCCGTCGATAAAGTATGAAAGGATCGTTCAGTTAAATGTTCCAAACCAAACATGCTCAAAGTACGCATTACGGCTTCCGTTTGCGCCACATTCACCTTCCTTGTCACACCTAATAAATCGAATAATCCAGACGCCACCACCGCAAAACATGTTCCTGTTTCTTTGAAATACAAATGCATTTCCGGACTCACATAACCGATATTCCGTTTGATGTCCCAAATACTCTCTCCGCTTCCCCGCTGCCGACCAAACAAACTGATATCCTGCGAATAAGATTGTGGATTATCTGCCGTAATTAAACTCAATAAAGTTGACTTACCTGCTCCATTGGCGCCTTTCAACACCCAACGCTCGCCTCGGTTGATCGTCCAGGAAAATTGATCCAAAATAGTTTTGGATCCATATCGAATCGTCACATCACGCATCGAAACAATGGGGGAACAATCCTTTAAATCCCCAGGCTGAAGCCCGGGGTTTTCATTTTGCTCTCCAGACTTTAGTCTGGGGAATTCAGGATTCTTAGCAGGCAATTGGTAAACATTCGTCACAAAATCAGGCACATCCCCACCCGATAAAAACAAAATAAAACGAATGCCTTTGGCCTTTAATTGAGCTAAGCCTGCCGACAAAATCGCACGTCCCTGCACATCCAAGCCCAAATAAGGATTATCCAAAAGTAACCAATCCGGTTGCTGCCCCAAAGCCTTCACAATCTGCAAACGCTTATTTTCACCATTCGATAATTGTAATAAGGGTTTATCGATTAAGGGTTCTAATCCAAATACCGACACCCATTCAGCAACATCCAACTCGCCCAATTCTTCTCGTACGGTATAGGAATCTTCTGAATCCGACGAATTATACCGTTGCTGCATATAAAACTCAGAGATATTACTCCGATTCTTGAAATGGTGTTGCTGTTCCACAAACAAAACAAAAGATCCCTGAAACCAAACATCGCCTTTGCGAAATAATCGGCCTGAAAGTGCCTTTGCTAAGGTCGTTTTTCCAGATCCCATGGGACCCACAATCGCCAAACAAGCATCCTCCAAAATCTCAAAGGAAATATCTTTTAAAACTTCGCTAGCACCATATGAGGCCGACAAATGACTAACACGCGCAACGATTTCTTTCGACATAGCTGAATTAAACAGCCAACAATTTACCGCATTTTTCATACATTTAACCTGCTATAAACCGATTAACCATGAAAAAACTATTCCTAATAGGCCTAATCAGCTTATTGGCCATTCCAGCCTTTACGCAATCTCTACCTCGCAGTACTCCAGAAGCAGAAGGTATTTCCTCCGAAGCAATCCAACAGTACATCGAAAAAATAGATCCGAAACGCCACGAATTGCACTCTTACATGCTCATTCGGCATGGGAAAGTTGTTTCCGAAGCCTGGTGGAAACCCTATGCAGCTGATAAAGTACATTCCATGTACAGCGTCTCCAAGAGTTGGACTTCCACAGCCATCGGTTTTGCGGTTGCAGAGAAAAAACTGAGCGTTCAAGACAAAGTCATTTCCTTCTTTCCGGAATATGCCGACCTGAAAGACAAACCTTTTATACAAGATTTGCGCGTGCAAGACCTATTAACGATGTCGGTGGGTCATGACAAAGAACCATTACGAAGCGTCATTGTCATGCAACCGGATTGGATTCGAGGATTTTTGAATCATCCGATTGTCGCAAAACCCGGAACGAAATTCCTTTACAATACCCTAGCAACCTATATGCTTTCAGCCATAATTCAAAAAGTTACAGGAGAGACTACTTTGGCCTATTTGAAACCGCGTTTATTAGATCCGCTACACATTTCAGGCATCGACTGGGAATCAGACCAAAAGGGCATCAATGTAGGCGGTTGGGGCATTCGCGTGAAAACGGAAGACATGGCAAAATTGGGATTGCTTTACCTCAACAAAGGAAAATTTGAAGGCAAACAAATTCTTCCGGCTGCCTGGGTTGAAGAAGCGATAAGTAAGCACATCGACCAAGAACCTGACGCCACAGCAGAAAAACGTGCCACAGGTCAATATGCGGATTGGATTCAAGGTTACGGCTATCAGTTTTGGCGGAGTCGGCATGGCGCATTCCGCGGCGATGGAGCTTATGGTCAATATATTTTAATGATGCCAGAACAAGATGCGGTTCTCATCATCACTTCAGAATCACAGGATTTGCCCGATGATTTAAACCAAGTTTGGCAAAATTTATTACCTGCTTTTCAGTCGAAAGCCTTAGCGCCAAATCCGAAAGCCTTGGCTGCGTTAAAGCAATTTAATGCCTCCCGAAACATCGAAGTGCCTATTTCATCAATTGCCAATCAAACGCTCAGCAAATCCATTTCCTTGGATAAAAATCAATTTGATTTCGCGCGCATGCAGATCCAAACAGCAGGCGATGCGGCAGCATTGATGATCACAACCAAAGATTCAACGCAACATACTTTTAAATTAGGCTTTAGAACCTGGGGAATTGGGAAATCGAATTTAGTGGCCCCCTACATGCTCCGCGCTGCCCGAGTGGATTTAGCGAAAAAAGCCCCTTTTGATTACGCAGGAAGCTACCGCATCTTGGATGATCAATCGGTCGAAATCACGTTGCGTTATTTCGAAAGCCCACATCACTGGACATTTACCTTGAAACCGGATGCGATCGAAGTCGTGAATTCGTTTGAGCCGAGTACAACAATCGCTATAAAGCGATTAGACGTTGGACATTAGACTTTAGACACTAAAAAATTTGTAGAGACGCGATACCTCGCGTCGACTCCTCAGACTAAAGTCTGAGGTTATTAACCCTAGGCTTTAGCCTAGGGAATCGATGCTTCGCATCTCAAACTTTGGCAATCCTGAAAGGTTTGCCAAAGAAAATAAGTCTTTCGTCGCAAAATTCCCCCCAAAGGATACATTTATCAAAAAGGATTCCTATACTTGAGTTTATAAACCTTTACACCTATGAAAAAGAATTACAATCACTCCCGTCGGCAGTTTTTAGCCG
>JAHEAY010000022.1 GCA_024642485.1 Cytophagaceae bacterium | reverse complement strand
AAACATTCCGCGATAATTTGTTGGCCGGCGTCGCTTTCTACCAAAACCTAAGCCTTCCGAGTCTTCAAGACATGAAAGACGAGTTAGCCCTTTGGGAAGCTAAAATTCAAAGCCTCCCTATCCCACAAGTTGGTTAAAATAAACCCCGGAAATCCGGGGTTTATTATTTTAATGGCTAATTTTAAACATTAATTCATTCACATGCATAAGCTTAGTCTTTACCTCATCTTATCTTGTATTTCCTTTTTCGCGTTTAGTCAGGACACTACCCAAATTGTTCATGCGGATCGACGAAATTCCGCTTTCCAACAAGCCAAACCCTATGTCATTTTAATCTCCGCTGATGGTTTCCGATCAGACTTTTCGGTGAAATATGGCGCTACATTTTTACAGAGTCGGGAGGCAATAGGAATCAAGGCCAATGCCATGATTCCATCCTATCCTTCACTCACTTTTCCTAATCACTATAGCATTGTAACCGGTCTATACCCTTCGCACCACGGCTTGGTCGACAATCGTTATTTCGATGTGAATTCCGGAAAGGAATACAACATGGGAAACAAAAAGATGGTGGCCGAAGGAAAATGGTACGGCGGAACACCGCTTTGGGTACTGGCAGAGCAACAAGGCATGTTAAGTGCTAGTTTTTACTGGGTGGCATCTGAGGCCGACATTCAAGGAATTCGACCAACTTATTTATACACCTACAACGAAAATATTCCGATCGAGCAGCGCGTTCAAGCGGTAAAAGATTGGTTATCCTTGCCAGCAGAAAAACGCCCGCACTTGATTACTTTTTACTTTCCACAAGTTGACCATGATGCACATGAGTTTGGCCCCGAAGACCCACGCGTGGGTGATGCCGTTCATTTTGTTGATGAAAGCATTGCAAAATTACAAGCGGCCTTAGATCCATTGAAATTACCCATCAATTATGTGTTTGTTTCGGATCATGGTATGACCACCGTAGATACTGAGCACACCTTAGGGAAACCAGCCGCTTTAGATACCGCGGCATTTAAAGTTCCATCTGGCGACGCTTTGTTGCATGTATATACCAAAATTCCTGCTGCTGTACCAAGCACGCTTGCAACTCTTAAGCAGAACACTAGTTTTAAGACTTATTTGATGGACGAAACTCCGGCACACTGGCATTACCGCAAATCGGATGACCGATTTAATCGCCTGGGAGATATTTTACTCGTGCCAAATCACCCAGCTATTTTCAACTTGGGCACACGGAAAACGAGTCCTGGAAAACATGGATATGACAATCACCATCCCGACATGCAAGCAAGTTTTCAGGCTTGGGGGCCAGCATTTAAAACAGGTAAAACGATTCCTGCATTCGAGAATGTGAACGTCTATCCGATGGTTGGCAAGATCTTAGGACTAACAATCGATGAATCAACAATTGATGGTCGATTAAGCCAACTGAAATCCATTCTGAAATAATTACATCGATGGCTTAAGGTTTTCCAAGGTAAATGGAAGGCCCTTCGCCGCGGTAATTTTCAAGTTGTTCAAAGTTTCTGAAGGAAAATAAATCGTCGTTAATACCGATAAGCCCCCATCCGCGAAAAACTCTGCTGAGGCAACATCTGTAATCAAGGTAAAGTCGATTGTATCAGTTGTAGCAAGACGTGGGGCATAAGCTTTTCCGGCAAATTTCGCACTGAAACTATGATCCCCAGACGCATCGCGATCCACAAAATAGCGATTCGAAGCTGCTTCGTAACCAATGATTACTTGTTCCCCTTTGTTGTTGGAAAGCGTGATAGAAAAATCCTGCACCGGTAATTTTCCCGACAAGCGTTGCAAGGCCGAAATCGACTTCACAACTTTATTCGATTTAATCGTTTGGGTCCCTGTGACATAGTTGGAAACAGCGGCAATCGGTGTGGAAGCCAATACATATTTCCCGTTCAGGCTTTGCAATTTCAAATCCCGAGGCAAGGTATTTGCGCTGCGCCATGTAGCAGTTGGTACAACCGTCGCATAATCCCAGTTGGACATCCAACCCATAAAAATCCGCTTATCTCCTGCTTCGTGAAAAGTCACTCCAGCGTAATTATCCCGACCATAATCCACCCAGCGGGTTTCTTCGTCTTGCGGAATGAATTGATGTCCATCGAAATCCCCCACAAAATATTGTGCTCCAGAACCTCCATTCGCCGCTCCTGGATTTAAGTTGACGATTAAGACCCATTTGGTCTTCCCATCCACTTGCATCGGAAACAAATCTGGACATTCCCAAACACCGCCATGGGCACCTAATTTTGCACCAAACTCACTTTCCTTCGTCCAGTTTTTCAAGTCGGGCGAAGAATAAAACGTCTCCCGATCCTGCGTCGCCAAAACCATAATCCATTTCTTCCCAGGTGCATACCAAGTCACATTCGGATCACGAAAATCAGCAATTCCAGGGTTTTTGATCACGGGATTTCCGGCAAATTTAGTGAAGGTTTGGCCTCCGTCTAAGCTGTAGGCAATGCTTTGATTTTCGCGATCGATCCGACCGGCTTTTTCCCAAGCCATGTTGTGGCTCGTGTAAATGGCTACCACTGGCGCGATGCCTTTGTTACCTAAGCCAGATGTATTTTGATGATCAATGACAGCTGAGCCCGAGAAGATTAAACCCAAGCTATCCGGATACAAGGCAATCGGTTGGTGTTCCCAATGCATCAAATCCTTACTCGTGGCGTGGCCCCAGTGCATGGGTCCCCAAACCGTACTTTCCGGATGATATTGGTAATATAAATGATAGGTCCCGTTCGCATAAAACATCCCGTTCGGGTCATTCATCCACATGCTTGGTGGCGTGAAATGCAATTGCGGACGATGTTTTTCCTGTGCGAAAACGGCTAAGGAAATCAATAAAAAGAAGAGAATATGTTTCATAAAGGCAAAAAAAATGGGTGACCCAGCTGAGCCACCCAACAAAAATACGGGAATTCGTTACAAATTCTTTAAAAACTCGATGCTTCGTGGAACAAAATCAAGTTCTTGATTACTTTCATCCTCAATGAAGCAATGTTCGATGCCATTTTTCTTCGCGAGTTTGATGATTTCTTTCCAGTTTCCTTGACCTGTTCCCACAGGAACATCATTTTCCGCTGGCGTACCACCCGTTAAATTTCCTTCAACCCCTTTGCGCAAGTCTTTGACGTGCATCAATTTCCAACGGTTCGGGTATTTCTTCAATAATTTAACCGGCATATCAGCGCCTCCGCCGTGCATGGTCCACAAGACATCCATCTCAAAAGAAACATATGCCGGATTCGTATTTTTGATGATGTAATCCATCAAGGTTCCATCTTCGTAAGCATGAAATTCGTAGCCATGATCGTGGTAAGTAAACGTGATCCCGTTTTCTTTAAACACTTTTCCTGCACTGTTAAAAAGCGTAACCGCTTTTTGGGCATCTTCAAGTGTAAAATCCGTGCCTTTGTGTGGAATCCAAGCGCACATGACGAATTTGGCACCTAAGGTTTTCGCCCGACGAACTGCATCCATCGGATTAGCTAATTCGTCATATCCAACACCCGTCGACGGAATGCTGATGCCGCGTTCAGCACATAATTTCTTGAATTGTTCTTCGGTATAACCTTTTGTTGCACCCCCTTCTAATTCCGTAATACCCATTTTCTGAATGATATCTAGCGTATTTTCGGTGCTCTTGGGAAAATGATTCCGGAAGGTGTAGGCCTGCACACCCATTGGGTAGGTGTATAATTTTTGAGCGAATGCGGGGAGCGTTAACAAGAACGCAAAAGCGAATAAGGTCTGTTTCATTATTAAATAGGTTGGTCCGTAAAAGTGAAAGTTTTTTCTGAATTATGCTAATTTTGTTGTCATGGAAAAACCCTACCACACGGATCAAGTTTTTGATAAAATAGACACGCTTGCTTTAGGCGAATACGAAGGTTGCACGTTTCGTAATTGCCAATTCGAGTCGGCGGATTTTAAGAACTTCCAATTCGTGGATTGTCGGTTCGAGGACTGCAACCTAAGTCTTATCAAATTAAGCGCGGCATCCTTCCAAAAGGTTTATTTCCAAAGCTGCAAGATGCAAGGTCTACGTTTTGAGGCATGCAATCCCTTTTTATTCGAAGTTCATTTCAAGAATTGCGTATTGAATTTGTCATCATTTTACCAAGTAAATGGCAAGGGGACAAGCTTCGAATCCTGCAACTTGCATGAAGTAGATTTCACAGAGGCAAATTTCAGTGAGGCCCATTTTGAGGAATGTGATTTGGCAGGCGCGTTGTTTGACCGGACGAATTTAGAGAAGGCCGATTTCCGAAATGCCTATAATTTCCGCATTTCCCCGACGATTAATCGATTGAAGAAAGCCAAATTTTCCCAAGACGGATTAGCTGGCTTATTGACTGATTTCGGCATCGTAATCAGCTAATTGATAATTTTTCCGTGGCTTATTTGATTTTGCTTTTTTCCCTTTAGCTTTGCAAAGCTCTGGAGATGAAAGTGAAAGAGCGCTAAACCTATGAAAAAACTAGTCTTTACCTGCCTCATCAGCATGGCGTTTTTCGTTGCACACGCCCAAAAAATTGAGTCAGCAAGTTTCATTTACGAATCCGCTCCCTTCCCGTCTTGTCATGCCTCCACCTTGGTCGAAACCCCACAAGGCATTGCCGCAGCTTGGTTCGGAGGAACCCATGAAAAACATCCGGATGTAGCGATATGGTTAAGTTTTCACCAAAACGGAAGCTGGTCAAAGCCCATGGAAGTGGCCAATGGCATCCAAGCTAACGGGAAGCGATTTCCTACTTGGAATCCGGTCTTATTCCAAATGCCTGGCAAAGAACTTATATTATTTTATAAAGTTGGCCCAGCCCCCGACGAATGGTGGGGTGCGCTAAAACGCTCCTCAGATGGCGGTAAAAGCTGGTCGGCAGAAGAGCTTCTCCCGAAAGATATCTATGGCCCCATCAAGAACAAACCCGTATTATTGGCAGATGGAACGCTTATTTGCCCATCTAGTTCCGAAGATCATGACTGGCGTGTACACATGGAATTCACGAAAGATGGTGGACGAACTTGGACGCGAACCGAGGCATTAAATGATGGCGTAACGACTTCTGCCATACAGCCCAGTATCCTAAAATTACCGGGTGGTAAACTCCAGCTTGTTTGTCGGTCGGAAAACGACTACGTCCTGCAAGCCACCTCAACTGACCAAGGCAAAAATTGGACGGCATTAAAACCTACGACCCTCTTGAATCCGAATTCAGGCATTGATGCGGTCACCTTACAAGATGGCCGACATGTCCTTGTGTACAACAATACGAAAAAAGGACGAAGCCCCTTAAATGTCGCAATTTCGTCGGATGGTCAAAACTGGCAAGACATTGCCATCTTAGAAAACGAACCGAATGGCGAGTTTTCATATCCCGCAGTCATCCAATCGGCCGATGGGAAAATCCACATCACCTACACCTGGAAGCGAAAGAAAATCAAACATGTGGTGATGACACTTTAATATGACAACAACGGATCTGGTCATTATTGGGCTGTACCTCCTCAGCATGGTTGGCGTGGGAATCTTTTTCTCCCGTCGAAAACGGAGTTCTGAACAGTTTGCTACCGCTGCTGGTCAAATTCCCGGCTGGGCATTAGGTCTAAGTTTTTATGCCACTTTTCTAAGTGCTATTACGTTCCTAGGGGACCCTGGAAAATCCTTTGGAAGCAATTGGAATCCCTTCGTTTTTAGCCTTTCCATTCCACTAGCGGCATGGGTGGCCAGTAAATTGTTCGTGCCATTTTATCGAAATGGGCAATCGGTCAGCGCCTACACCCACTTAGAAAAACGTTTTGGTGCATGGGCGAGAACATATGCGATGCTGTGTTTTATCTTAACGCAACTGGCAAGGATGGGGACTATTTTTTATGGATTGGCCTTGACAATTAATGCCCTTTCAGGCATTGAAATGCCACTCATTATTGTAATCGCAGGATTCGTAATCATTCTATACACCGTTTTAGGGGGAATGGAAGCTGTCATTTGGACGGAAGTCATTCAGGCAATTCTGAAGACCTTGGGCGCGCTCATGATATTAGGATTGATTTTAAACCAAGTAGACATCACGGAAATTTGGGCGATCGCACAACGAGATAATAAATTTAGCTTGGGGACGTTTCAACCTGAATTTAATTCGAGTTCCTTTTGGGTGATATTACTCTATGGATTTTTCATTAATCTGACGAATTTTGGTGTAGACCAAAACTATATCCAACGATATCATACGGCGAAAAACACCCAAGACGCGGCGAATAGCATCTGGCTTTGCGTGGTGTATTATGTCCCCGTTTCATTCCTCTTTTTCTTGATTGGGACATCCCTATATGGCTTTTACGACGTAAATCCGGGGCTCATCATGGACCTCAAACAACAGGTTGCTACGGAAAAAAACATCTCGATTCAATCGATGCAATTGGTTGATTATGCCGACCGCGTTCTACCGTATTTTATGAAAACGCAAATCCCAAAAGGTCTATTGGGATTGCTACTCGCGGCGTTATTGTCGGCTGGCATGAGCACCATGAGTTCGGGGATGAATAGTTCCGCTACAGTCTTTTTAAATGACATTTACCTGCGCTATATTCAAAAAGACCTGAGTCCATCAAAACAACTGCGGATTTTACGCATCTCCACCATCGTTATGGGCTGCCTCGGCATCGTATTTGGGATAAGTATGATTGGGGTCAAGAGTTTATTGGATGTTTGGTGGAAATTATCAGGCATCTTTGCCGGAGGAATGTTGGGCATCTTTCTCTTAGGCTTTCTCGCGAAACAGGTATCCAACGTCGCAGCGAAAATTGCGGCCTTCGTGGGTGTGGTGATTATTGCATGTATGTCGTTTAAGGATAATTTACCGGAAACATTACAGATTCCGTTGGATGGCAAATTGACGGTAGTCCTTGGGACTTTGACCATTCTCCTGACGGGCATAGTCGTCCAAAAAATCCTAAAAAACCGTTGAAGATTATTGAGCAAGTATATCCCGAACGATCTTCAAATGATGTTCCGTGTGAATCCACAAAAATCGCTTCGCAAGCTTGGTATTTAAATGCCCAAACAGCGGATGCGGAAAGAATTGCTTGGGTTGTTGGTTTAACAAATTCAAGACACTCAAACTAGCACGGTCTAATGCCGCATCCAATTCCTCTTTAGAAATTGTTTCTGGAACAACGCCCTTAGGAGCACGCGCTTTCCCACGAGGGATCTTTTTTGTCAACAGCACATACCACTTTCTGAATGTATGTTTTGGCGCATATTCTGCTGGATTCGAAGCGGCCAAAGTTGCCACGACGCCATTAATCACTTGTAGGTTATGCAACAAATGCCAGCCTACAGAACTCGAAGAAACGGCGGGATTTGTGGTTTCCCATTGCTCCGCTAACGTTTGCATTTCTTGTAATTGGATGGCGAGTTTGTTGATCATAGTCGAACTTGGACAAAAAGCCCGTGATTGGTTTTATCGAATTTCACTGGGCCATAGTAATCTAAATTAGACCCTAAACCCACCGTGAATTGCTTGATACTAATTCCCGCACGAACACTGTAAGCACTGCGGGCATGCGCTTCCAAAGTCATATCTTGGTTGTACATCGCCTGCAAACGCGTATACAATCGAGTTTTGGGACTTAATGCTGGCTTGTATTCAAAAATACCCACCGTCTCCAAATTCTTATTCGGAAGCATGTTAAAGGTAGGGAAAATCACCAATAAAAAATCTGGACTTGCCTTTAAGTATTCGACACCGACTGTTGGGACAAAGCCCAATTTAAAATGCCATTGCGCACCAGCCGTTGCATGAAAATTGTGACCTAAGGCATAGGTTAATGAATTATTCACAACGATTTCCGTTTCCGAAGGAGTATTTTGGTAGTCGGCAGCGCCAACTGTCACATTGAAAAAATGAAAGCGCCCTTTGGCATCCACGGGACGATTCAGAATCATTAAAAAATTCGTACGATTATTTCCAAACATCACCTCGGCTGGAATGGGAGCTTGTGCAAAGGAAAGAATGGGGAAAAGGCAAAGAATCAACAGTTTTTTCATAGCCACAAAAATAGGCAAAACTTAGTTGGCAAGCTTTTTTTGAGACCAAAAAGCAAAAACTGCCGCCGTAATAAACATGATCAAACTATAGACTACCGCTGGAATAGTCATCGCTCCATTATTCAAAATACTCAATGCAATGTAAATCGCTAAAGATCCATTGTGAATCCCCACCTCCATGGAAATCGCCACGGCTTGTTTAGGCGGAAGCTTAAATAAACGCGGAAGAAAATAGCCTACGAGCAAACAGGCTAAATTAAAGCTAAACGCCGCAGCACCCACGGCTTTAATATCATGCACCAAATGATCGATTTCTTTAAGTCCGGCTAAGACAATTAACAAAGCGAGGAATAACCCAGAAATCAATTTAACCTTCCCTTCCATCCGCTGTGCAAAAGCAGGATAGCGATGCCGAATCCACATCCCCAAACTAATGGGCGTAATGATCAGGGCGCAAACTTCGAGGACTTTCTGAAATTGCATGGGCACATAGGCTTCCGCTTGCATGAAATACGCGAGGGAAAAATTCACAATGCCGGCAATCGAAAAGGTGGAAAGCACGCTATTCAGCGCGGTTAAACTCACATTCAAGGCGACATCGCCTCCGGCCATATGGCTGTAAAGATTTGCCGAGGGGCCTCCGGGAGCCGCAGCTAATAGCATAAGGCCAACTGCCAAGGCGGGTTCCAATTGGAAGAAATCTGCAATGAATAGGCAGATAGCCGGCAACAATAACATTTGGGTAATCAATCCAATGAGCACCGCTTTGGGATATTCGAATATCCTTTTGAAATCTGAGGGGGTTAAGGATAAGCCTAATCCGACCATGATGATGGCGATGGCCATGGGCATGAGATAGATCGAGAGAAAACTTGCTTGCATCCAATAATTTTTAAACCTTGCTCAAAATATTGAAATTTTGCTTGTCATCCTAAAATTATTTGT
>JAHEAY010000008.1 GCA_024642485.1 Cytophagaceae bacterium | reverse complement strand
CGATTGGACCTGCATACAATGAAATCGCGAAGAAATACCGTGCGAGTTCACAGAACATTGATGAGCTTTCGAAGAAAGTCATTAGTGGAGGAGGCGGTGTTTGGGGAGAGCAAGTGATGGCTGCCCACCCACAAGTTTCCAAAGCTGATGCGCGCGAGATGGTTATTTATATCTTAGGTCTTTCGGATAAGAAGAAAGCTTCCCAACCAGTTAAAGGGGCCTATGTGACATCCGATAAGGGTAAGCCAGGAACGTTTATTTTCTCCGCATCATATACAGATAAAGGAAATGGTAAAATGGCTCCTGCAACGGGTCAAAAGGTGATTACTTTACGTGATGCCAAAGTCGCAGCAAGCTCTTGTGATGGCAATGCCAAAACAATGAAAACGAAAGTAGATGGAATGGGCGAGATCGTGGTTGCCGTAGGTGATCAAGGTTATGCTTCGTTCAATCAAATCGATTTGACAGGGATTAAAAATATCAAAGTAACCGCTTTTGTATTACCGGGTCAAACGGCTGGTGGTAAGCTTGAGTTACACTTAGGTAGTCCAACAGGTAAACTTGCGGGTAGCATTGATATTCAAAAAGCAGGTCAAACAGCGATGCCGGTTGAGGTTACAGGCGTGAATGATTTGTACTTTGTGTTTGTGAACCCAGGTGCAGGCGAGAAACCGCTATATGCTTTGAAGGAGTTCTTCTTTGAGAACTAAACGAATAATCCTAGGCTTTAGCCTAGGGGATCAACTATCAAACGAAAGAAGCCCCAAGCGGGGCTTCTTTTTTATTTCGGAGGATGCTCATCCATGCGGATGGCTTTGATGTATAAATTTTCTACTTTCTTTCTGGCCCAGTCGGTTTTACGTAAAAAGGTTAGGCTCGAATTTACACTGGGTTCATGCGCGAAGCAATTGATTCGTATGCGACTCGCAAGGCCTTCCCAGCCATATTTGTCAACTAAGTACTCAACAATAAATTTAAGCGTCTTGCCTTCTAATGGATCCATCGTTTTATGCTCTTTCAGATAGTTCTAACCAGCGTAATTCTTTTTCTTCTAAGGTGTTCTTCAATGTTTCGATTTCCTTCGCCCAGTTGGCCAATAACTGAAAATCCTCCGAACCTCCATTGAGTTTTTCAATCAAGGCTTCTTTTGCAGCTTCCAATTTGGCCATTTCTTTCTCCAAATCTTCAAATTCTTTCTGTTCCTTGAAACTCAATTTAGCCCCTTTTTGTACGGATACAACAGGTGCCTCTACGGGTGCAGCTTTTACAACGGGTGCAGGTTCCTTCTCCTTGTTCTCTAAGGAAATGCGGTAATCCGTATAGTTCCCATTAAAGAAATTCACTTCGCCTTCGCCTTCCACCAAGATCAATTGGTCTACCAAATTATCCATGAAGTAACGATCGTGAGAAACGAGTAATAGGCAACCTTGGAACTCACTCAAGAAGTCTTCGAGTAACTGAAGCGTATCTAAGTCCAAATCATTTGTAGGCTCATCCAGAATCAAGAAATTCGGGTTCTTTACTAAGACTTGCATCAACTGCAAGCGCTTTTTCTCGCCACCGGATAGCTTCGAAATGGGTGTATATTGCTGGGCCGTGGGGAACAAAAACTTACTCAAAAACTGGCTTGGAGTTAGGGACTCATTCTTGCCATAAGGAATGACCTCCGCAATTTCCGTAATCGTATCGATGACGCGTTGTTCCGGCTTGAATTCGAAAGGTAACTGCGTATAGTAACCGATGACCAAAGTCTCGCCTGGATCAATCGTTCCTGAATCAGGTTGTTCTAATCCGGTCAATAACTGCAAGAATGTTGTTTTTCCTGCACCATTTTTACCAACAATCCCAATACGATCTTTTTTCTTAAATGTATACGTGAAATCATTGACGATTTTCTTCTCGCCCCAGGCCTTTTTCAGGTGGTTGATTTCAATGATTTTATTTCCCAAACGGGACATTTGAATATTCAATTCCAATTTGCTGTCATCCACTTTACGGTGGGCAACTTCTTCCGTTTCAGCGAATGCATCGATGCGAGATTGTGATTTGGTACCACGCGCTTTGGGTTGGCGACGCATCCATTCCAATTCCTTGCGGTAAAGGTTTTTCGCTTTCGCTACAGTACTCGCTTCGGATGCTTCACGCTCCGCTTTTTTCTCCAAGAAATAGCCGTAATTTCCTTCGTAGGTATAGATCGAACCGTTCGCAAGTTCCATCATTTTGTTACAGACCTTATCCAAGAAATAGCGGTCGTGGGATACGACTAAAACGGTCACATTGGGTCCAGATAAAATACCTTCTAACCATTCGATGGTCTCAATGTCCAAGTGGTTGGTCGGCTCATCCAGAATCATAATATCCGGGCTTTCGATCAATAATTTCGCCAAAGAAAGACGTTTCTTTTGTCCCCCTGAAAGCGTAGAGACTTGTTGGTCTCCATCCGGAATCCCCAATCGGGTAATGATTTGTTTGGCTCTTGCCTCGTAATCCCAGGCATTATTTGCCTCCATCAAGGCGAAGGAGTCTTCTAATTCTTGTGGATCGCCGGATAGCATGGCTTTTTCGTAAGCTTTAATCGCTACGGCGCTTGGTAGATCATCCGAAAACAGATAATTCAAGACACGTTCATGCTCGGCAAAAATGGGGTTTTGCGGTAGATAACCTACACGGATTCCCTTGCGGATAGTAATCTTGCCTTCGTCGGGGGATTGCATGCCCATGATGGATTCCATCAGGGTTGTTTTACCCGTTCCGTTTTTTCCGATGAGCGCTACTTTTTCGCCTTTCTGCAAGCCGAAAAACAGGTTTTTAAACACCCAGCGTTCGCCAAGATTTCGCGAAATATTCTCCGCCGATAGATAATTCATAAGGTTTTAGTCGTTTGCTTCTGCAGCCTCTTCACGCATTTTTCTGCGTAATACACGGCCCGAAACGATGATGCTGATTTCGTATAATCCGAAAAGTGGAAATGCGACCAGCAATTGGGAAATCACATCCGGTGATGGCGTAATAATCGCTGCCACTAACAAGATGACGATCAAAGCATGCTTGCGGTATTCACGCATGAATGAGGGCGTCAAAATACCCACTTGCGACAATACGAACGCAACCATGGGTAATTGGAATGTTAAGCCGCAAGCGAGTGTCAACATCGACAATAACGAGATGTAATCGTTGATGTCAAATTGATTTTGGATGGATGGGTCCAACTTGAAATTAGCCAAGAAATTGATCGCCATGGGTGCTACAACGAAGTATCCGAACGATACACCGATGAAGAACAACATGGATACCCAGAAAACCGCACCACGTGCCGCTTTTAATTCCTTAGATTTAAGACCTGGACGAATGAAGCGCCAAACCTCGTAAAATGCATACGGAAACGCGAACATTAATCCCACAATAATCGATTGCGTCAAGGCCATCATGAATTGGCCTGAAACTTCTCTAGACTGCAAGATAAAATCGGCTTGCTGCATGCAAAGACTTGTCATCCCAGTAACATCTGCTAAGCGGCAAAGGACTTGATTCGTCCAAAAATCCACTTTGGTAGGTCCCATGATGATGATTCCGAAGATTTCATTACGGAATATCCAGGCTGCAATGGTAAAAATCAAGATAGCGGCGATGGACCGGATGATGTGCCAGCGCAATTCCTCCAGGTGATCGAGAAAGGACATTTCTGTCCCATCCTTCTCCTCGTCTAATTCATCGTCCCAATCTTGATCTAATGCCATTTTCGTTTATTATAGATATAATGGGAATTGTTTCACCCATTCGTTTACTTCTCCTTTGATTGTTTTTAATACAGCCTCGTTATCGTGGTTCATCAAAGCTTTGTCCACCATCTCAACAATTTGAGACATGTCTGATTCTTTCAAGCCACGCGTCGTCATCGCCGCTGTACCCACACGCATACCCGATGTAACAAATGGAGATTTGTCATCAAATGGTACCATGTTTTTGTTAATCGTAATATCCGCTTGGATCAACGTATTTTCTGCCAATTTACCGCTTAAGCCTTTTGGACGTAAGTCGATCAACATTAAATGATTGTCTGTTCCACCTGAAATGATATCATATCCTTTTGCCAAAAATGCCTTCGCCATTGCTTGTGCATTCGATTGCACTTGCTTCGCGTAGGTTTCGAATGTTGGCGTTAATGCTTCCCCAAACGCGATTGCTTTGGCAGCAATTACGTGCTCTAATGGGCCGCCTTGTGTTCCTGGGAATACGGCGCCGTCTAAACAAGCCGACATTAATTTCAAATCACCTTTCAATGTTTTGAAACCAAATGGGTTTTCAAAATCGTTGCCCATCATGATCAAACCACCACGTGGTCCACGCAATGTTTTGTGTGTTGTAGTCGTAACGATATGGCAATGTTGCATCGGGTTGTTCAACAAACCTTTCGCGATTAATGCCGAAGGGTGTGAAATATCTGCTAATAAGATGGCACCTACTTGATCAGCAATCGCACGCAAACGCGCATAATCCCAATCGCGTGAGTAAGCGGATGCACCACAAATGATCAATCTTGGTTTTTCTTTTAAAGCAGTTGCTTCTACTTTGTCCCAGTCGATTAAACCGGTTTCTTTTTCTACACCGTAGAAGAATGCTTGAAAGTATTTTCCAGAGAAATTGACTGGAGAACCGTGCGATAAGTGACCGCCATGTGACAAATCAAATCCTAAAATTTTATCGCCTGGATTTAAAAACGAAAGAAAAACAGCTGCATTCGCTTGTGCACCTGAGTGTGGTTGTACGTTTGCCCAAGTAGCTCCGAACAATTTTTTTGCACGCTCAATAGCCAAGGTTTCAACCTCATCTACTACTTCGCAACCGCCATAATAACGCTTCCCTGGAAGTCCTTCCGCATATTTATTTGTCAAAACACTTCCTTGCGCTTCCATCACCTGTGGGGATGTAAAGTTCTCAGAAGCAATTAACTCAATACCGAATTCTTGTCGGTGAGCCTCTTGACTAATCAGTGAAAAAATTTCGTTGTCGCGTTGGGTAGGGAATGTGCTAGCAGCCATGAATATAAGATGTTCTTGATTACGTATTTTAAGGCTGTAAAATTACGTTTTTTTATCTGAATAGAAAAACGCTAATTGCGGGAACTCTGTCGACAAAAAGGAGGTTTGTATCCCAACAAAAAAGCGTAATTTTGAAGGCATTAATTTTTCAAGAAATGAAATTAAAATTCCTAGCCCTGTTTCTGATCTTTTCAGTTCAACTATTCGGTCAAAAAATCACACCAGCAAAATGGTCTTGGACATTATCTCCTGCTCAACCTGCTGTTGGCCAGGAGGCAGAGTTGATATTTAAGGTTTCGATCGACAAAGGTTGGTACTTGTATTCATCCGATTTTGATAAGGAATTAGGACCTGTGGTGACGACGATTTCGTTAAAACCGGGTTTAGGTGTCGAGGCGGTTGGGCCTTTGAAAGCGATTAACCCACACAGTAAAGAGGATAAAGAAATTTGGGGAGGAACCTATACGTATTTCACGGAGCAAGGGGAATTTCGCCAAAAAGTTAAAATTACATCGGAGAATTGGGTGATTGATGGGTCTTATGATTCCCAAACCTGCTCAAACGAAAGCGGACTTTGTGTCCCAATCAAAGGTAATTTCAAGATTTCAGCTACGGAAGACTCAAAAAAAAAAGCCTCTGATGTAGCCGGTGGTGGCTTAATCGAATTCTTTTTTGTGGCATTAGGAGCTGGATTATTAGCTCTATTGACCCCATGTGTTTATCCATTGATTCCGATGACCGTGAGTTTCTTCACGAAGAAACAAGGAGGGAAGCGTCTCGCATTTCTATACGGGCTATTCATCGTATTGATTTATGTCTTTTTTGGAACGATACTCGCATTCTTTGCTGGGGCTAGTTTTGCGAATTTCTTGAGTACCCATTGGATTCCGAATCTCCTGTTCTTCGTTATTTTCGTGTTTTTCGGTATCTCTTTCTTGGGTGCATTCGAAATTGTTTTGCCTTCTGGCTTGGTGAATTCGGTGGATGCCAAATCGGATAAAGGCGGCTTGATGGGTGTCTTTTTTATGGCTTTCACGCTGGTATTAGTGTCTTTTTCTTGTACAGGACCTTTGGCTGGATCCATTCTTATAGCTGCATCGCAAGGGGTTTTCTTGAAACCGATCATTGGTATGCTGGGCTTTTCCCTAGCCTTTGCGATTCCATTTACCTTGTTTGCCATCTTCCCTGGATTCATGAAATCTTTGCCTAAATCGGGTAATTGGATGAATGAGGTAAAGGTTGTTTTGGGCTTCTTAGAAATTGCACTAGCCTTTAAATTTTTAAGTGTGGCTGATCAGGTTTATCACTGGCATTTATTAGATCGTGAGATTTTCTTAGCGATCTGGATTGCGGTGTTTACAGCCTTGACTTTGTATTTATTCGGGAAGATTTCCTTGCCGCATGATGGGCCTGCTAAAAACCTTTCCGTACCGCGCACCTTGTTCGCTACGGCTGTTTTAGCTTTTGTGATTTATTTAATTCCAGGAATGTTCGGTGCACCTTTGAAAGGTTTGTCGGGCTGGTTGCCTCCATTAAGCTCTCAAGACTTCAAAGAGTCTACATCGATTGTCAGTGCACCCGTGAAAACGGACCAAGGCCAAAAGAAATATGCAGATTTTCTAACCTTGCCTTTGGGCTTGCAAGGGTTCTTTGATTTTGAAGAAGCCAAAACCTATGCGCTGAAAGTCAATAAACCTTTATTCATCGATTTCACCGGTCACGGCTGTGTGAACTGTCGGAAAATGGAAGAGAATGTATGGTCGGACCCACAGGTATTAAAACGCTTACAGGAAAAATACGTTGTTGTTGCGCTTTACTGTGATGACAAGACTGAATTACCAGCGGATCAATGGTACGTTTCAAAAGTGGATGGCCAAGAAAAGAAAACCTTAGGGGATCAAAACCTCGATTTTCAAATCGCTCGCTTTAATTCGAATGCCCAGCCGCATTATGTCTTGTTGGACCCGCGCAAGGATGCTGCACCTATGGTGAAGCCGGTAGCATTTGACGCAGACATTAATCATTTCGTGTCCTTTTTAGATCAAGGATTAGCTATTTATCAAGCGGCCAACTAATGCAATGGGGAGCTTATTTTGCGGTTATGGCCGCATCGTCGATTAAATTTGTCGCGGGACCTTTAACCGGTTTTGGTTTAGGGCTTTCGATGATCGAAACCATTCTTTGTACTTGGTTGGGGATGATGACAACGGTGACGATTATGTTAACGATGGGACGCTTTATCGTTCAGCAAATTGCCCGACTTCGCGTTCAAAAACCCAAATTATTTTCAGGCCGCGCGCGTTATGCCGTTCGTGTTTGGCAGCGTTTTGGAATCAAGGGGATTGCTGTGATGACACCTTTGCTTTTTACGCCGATTGGCGGAAGCTTACTAGCTTTATCATTCAAGGTTCCCACACCGCGCGTGTTGTTTTTCATGGCCATTTCTGGGATTTTCTGGGCAGTAGTGTTTACGGTCATGTTTTACCAGTTGACCTTCCTCCGAGATTTACTAATCAAATAGGGGCATAAAAAAAGCCAGTCTTGGACCGGCTTTCTTTTCAAATAATATTGTTAATTAGTTTCCTTTTGAAATTTCTTTCCCTTGGAATAAGTGCTCGCGAATTGCGTTAGCACGAACTTCTAATTCTGGTTTCGCTGTGTACGTATTTTTAGTCTGAACGGCAGCTGAATCTGGGTGTACACCATAAACATATTCGTCACCTGCGTGCAAATCTTTTTGTTTGATGCGGTTGTTCTTTTGGTAATCACAAGCCGTAGCTACTAGCGCAATGGCAACAATTGGAAGTAGATTTTTTAATTTCATTGTTCTCTTTGGACAAAAATACGTTGCAAAAATAAGGCCAATTTTTGGTTTAAAAAAATTAGCTTTCTTCTAATTGATTAATTTTTTCAACTAGAAAATTCATTAACTCAGCGATGTAGGCTTGACTGAAGTTGAAGGAAATACCCGCTGTTGCATAAATTTCTTTCATGGGCTTGGTATAACCTAAGCTCAAGGCATCTAAATATTGATTCAATGCCTTGTTCGGATTTTGGCAATAATTACGCCAAACGGCCAATGCGCCTAATTGTGCGATCGCATATTCGATGTAGTAAAATGGGACCTCAAATAAATGTAATTGCTTCTGCCAAAGCTTCGCTTTTACATGTTCGATCCCCGACCAATCCGTAATTGAATCCGAGAATGTCGAAAAGATGCGATCCCAGGCCTCACTACGTTCTTCAATGCTATGTGTTGGATTTTCATAAATCCAATGTTGGAATGCATCTATCGTCGCCACCCACGGCAATGTATCTAAAATGTCTTCTAAATGCTTAATTTTTGCTCGCTTGGCATCTTTCGGATCTTGGAAATATTGATCCCACTGATCCATCGTGATTAATTCCATGCTCATGGACGCGAGTTCTGCGACTTCTGATGGGAAATTGCGGAAAGCATTCAAGGCCAAATCTTTTGTCAAAATCGAATGTACAGCGTGCCCGCCTTCGTGTAGCAAGGTCACCATATCACGAACTTGACCTGCCGCATTCATGAAAATGAAAGGAAATCCGCTTTCTTCCAACGGGTAATTGTATCCACCTGGATTTTTACCTTTCCGCGAGTCCAAATCAAAGCGATCTAATTTCACCATTTCCTTCAAGCAATCGCTTAAAAATGGATCAATGTTTTCGAATACTTGTATCGTTTTATCTAAAAGTTCCTGTCCTGTTTCAAAGGGTTTCAAGGGCTTGCGGCCGAGTACGTCCACCGACTTGTCCCAAGGTTTCAAGGCTTCGAGTCCTAAGGTTTTTTTGCGTTTTTCTGCTTGTTGGTTGATGATCGGAACAACAGTATTAGCTACTGCTGCATGAAATTCAAAGCAATCCGCCGGGCTGTAATCAAAGCGTCCAAGACTCGCAAAGGCATAATCTCGGTAATTTGCGAAGTCTGCGTTCAGCGCTACTTGATTTCGTTTTTCAACTAATTGCGTGAATAAGTCATCCAGTTTTTCTTGGATGGCTAAACGCGCATCCGATACTTTTTTGTATACGTCTTGGCGTTTGGTGCGGTCTGTCGATTCTAAATAAGCATTGGCTTGTTGGAGTGTTTTTTCTTCTCCATCAATTTCCACCATTAACGAACCTGTTGCTGCACCATATTGTGTTTGCAGGTTTTGCAATTCCGTAAATAGGGGAATGTTTTCTTCCCGAAAAATCTCAATGGATTTCTTCATGCCGCGCAACATAACCGCATAACCTGTTTCAGGAAGTTCGGAAACGAATGGGCTCTCGGTTACTTTCTTATTCCAAGCATCATCGAAAACCGATGCGTTCGGCATGATCTCATTGACAAATTGCTGATAGCTTTGTTGGTGCGCCTCATTTTGATTGTCACAGGACATTTTGATGTAACGCCAGGCGAAGTTTTCCGACAAATAACTTTCCAGTTCAGAACGGTTTTCGCAAAACTGAATGAGGTCCGCTAAGGAATTAATTTTCGTTTCGCTGAGTTGCTCGAAATAAGGCAAAACGCTTTCCCATGTGCTTAATTGAAAGTCTTGTGCAAGAAATTTTCGTTGGATGTTTTGGGCGGATACTTGTCGGGTCATGTGCTTAATTTTTTGTAAAAATACATCAAATTTGGCTAGCTTTAAATCTAATTTTAGCGATATGAATCTACAAATACCATCCGTTCAATTAAATAATGGGATTTCAATGCCAGCCTTGGGCTTGGGAGTTTACGCCCCAGAACAGCAGCAGGAAGTAGGACAAGCGGTGGAAGCTGCATTAGCTGTTGGCTATCGACTATTTGATGCTGCGGCAATTTATGGGAATGAAATTGAAGTGGGGCAGGCTTTAAAGCAAGTCGGAGTTCCTCGAAGGGAATTATTTGTGACAAGCAAAGTATGGATGGATGACATGGGATATGATTCCACGATGCGCGCTTTTGAGAAGTCCTTGAAGGATTTGGCTTTAGATTATTTGGATTTGTATTTGATTCATTGGCCGAAGGATCAGCATCGCAAAGAAACGTGGAAGGCTTTGGAATCGCTACATGAGCAAGGCGTTGTGCATTCCATCGGAGTGTCAAATTATTACCAAAAGCATTTAGAGGAATTATTTGTTTATGCGCATGTTTGTCCAGCGGTGAATCAGATTGAGTTGAGTCCTTTTTGCTATTTGCCGGAGGAGCTCGCTTTTTGCAAGCAAAATAATATTCAAGTGGAGGGCTATGCGCCGGTGGTTCGTGGACTGAAAAAAGAACATCCGGTTTTGGTTGACATCGCGCGAAAATGGTCTAAATCAACTTATCAAATTTTGATTCGTTGGGTCATTGAGCAAGGAGCCGTGACGATACCAAAGTCGATCAATCCGGAGCGGATGATTGAAAATGCGGAAGTCTTTGATTTTGCCTTGGATGCTGAAGATATGGCTCGGTTGGCTGTTTTGTATGATAATACGCGAGTGGCTTGGGATCCACGGGATTTTTAATTCCACCCTACCTTTCGGGATCAACACTTACCTTTGGGTATCAACACTTACCTTTGGCAAACCTTGGAGGATTGCCAAAGGTAGTAAGAAAAAAGGGGCTTGCGCCCCTTAAAACTGATAATTTAATCGAGGTCAATCACCACCCCATCGCTCGTAGGATGTGCCACGCATGTTAAGACATAGCCTTTGGCAATTTCACCGGCAGTCAAACCATCTTCTTCATCCATTACGACGTTACCTGATTTACATAATCCCATGCAAGCCGTACACATGCCTGCCTGGCAAGAATAGGGGATATCTAAATCTGCTTCAAGTGCAGCTTCTAATATTGTTTCATGTGGCTGAACTGTAACTTGATGCTCTTTTCCTTCGTAGATCAACGTGATTTCACGTGCTACATCGTTGTCGGACGCCGCGGTCTCCACCGAAGGCGCGGTATTGAATAGCTCTTTATGAATTTGGCTACTAGGCACTTCGAAAATCCCCAAAGCTCTTTGCACTTCTTCCATCATTTCAAGCGGTCCGCACAAATAATAATGTGCCTTGGCGATGTCAATGCCTAATTCTTGTTTCAAATAATATACCGTTGAGGCCTGATTAATTCGCCCTTTCAATCCAGGCCAATTGGCTGCTGGTTGGCTAATCACATGTAAAACCGTAAATCGGTCAGCATATTCCTTCTCCAAAACATCCAATTGTTTTTTGAAGATGATTTGATCTTCATGGCGCGATCCATAAATCAAGTGAATTTTTGATTTAGGTTCTTTGTGCAAAAGCGTTTTGATCATGGACATCAGCGGCGTAACTCCAGATCCTGCCCCCACAAATACATAGTTTTTGGTAGCATCCGCATCCGGCTCAATTACAAAATTCCCCATGGGTTCGATCACCTCGAGACTATCCCCGACCTTCACGTTGTCACATAGAAAATTAGAAACCAATCCGCCCGAAATTCGTTTTACGGTAATTGCGGGTGACATATCCGTCGCAGGAGAAGACGAAAGCGAATAACTTCTGCGCGGTTTTTCGCCAGCAATGTTGGGAATAACCGTTAAAAATTGACCTGCCAAATAATGCAAGGTATCATGGATGGGATGCCAAAAATGAATGGTTTTCGTATCCGGTGTTTCCTCCGTGATGTCTTTGACAGTTAAATGTAAAAATCGTAAGCTCATATTAATTGGAATTAGGAATGATCCATTGAATAGTGCCGGCAGGTGATTCGTTGTGTAAGCGATCAAATGCCGTTACGACAAATCCGTGGCCGGATTGCATTTCTGATGGGTCAATCAAATATTCTGTTTTTTGTCCTTTGTAAATAATGTTTGCTGCATTTTGAATGCCGCGAATTCCTTCAGTCCGATGAATCCGATAAACGACATAATAGGCTGCTGGGTCTTTGTCAAGACTGGGTTCGCCTGCTTGCCAGCGCATCGTCCATTTTCCAGATTGCTTTGCTAAAGAAACTTTATGTGGTGCGGTGGGAGGAATGCTATCAATCCAGAGCATCGGAGGAACTAATGCCATGTGTTTGAAATGGGTGCTCCGTAACGTATCACGCCAACCTTTGGCATTATTCGTTAATTGACTCGAACTAAAAAAGATAGATCCTTTCACCTGATCTAAACTGCGCGCCTGTGTTAATTGTTTCGATAATTCGGCTGCATTCCATTGGTCATTGAGGTGGTATGCGGCGTGTCCAATGTATACGGGTTTCCCATATCCATGCTCACTCCACCATTTCGCTAATGGCCCAAATGTAGCCACCCGATGCGTTGTCCCCCAATATAATTGAGGCGCTAAATAATCCAACCAACCCGATTTTGTCCATTTTTCTGTGTCGGCAAAAAGGTCATCGTAGGATTGCAATCCCCGACTCGTTGGCGAACCATATTCCGGATCTGAACTTTTATGTCGCCAAATGCCAAATGGGCTAATGCCAAATTTTACTCGAGGATTCACGGATTTGATTGTTGTTGAAATCTCTTCAATCAATAAATTAATATTCCTACGGCGCCAATCGGCCAAACTTTCATTCGGCAATTTGTATTGTGTATAAGCCTCATCATCATTGAAATGAGCTCCTTTGATTGGATAAGGGTAGAAATAATCATCGAAATGTATGCCATCCACATCGTATTCTTGCACAATGTTTTTGACCACTTGCGTAATGTAATGGCGTACTGCCGGAATTCCGAAATTGAATAAATGTTGGTTATTGTAAATCACCATCCACTCAGGATGCTTTCGGACGATGTGATTAGCGGCCAGTAAATTCTTGGTAGACATACTCGCCCGGTTCATATTCAACCACGCATGAAATTCGATTCCTCGCGCATGAGATTCCTGAATCATGAAGGCCAAAGGGTCGTAATTCGGCTTGGGTGCTTGCCCTTGCAGGCCGGATAAATAGGCCGACCAAGGTTCCTCGCTTTTCGAATAGAGTGCGTCAGCAGCGGTACGAACTTGGACAAAAAGGGCGTTGATGCCTGTTTGTTGGTGCGAATTCAGCAAATCAAGAAATTCTTCTTGTTGCTTGATTGCATTATAATTCCGGGGACTAGGCCAATCGATGTTTTGAACGGTGGCAATCCATACGCCGCGTAGTTCGCGTTTGGGATATTGACCGAGCAAGGTGAAACTTGCGAATAAACATAAAAGGATAAGCCGACTTGTCATGAAGCCGCAATTTACCGAAAATAGACGAAATTTAGGCCTTCTCAATCGAGAATAAATACCCGACTCCCTTCAAGGTTTTGATATAATGTTCTGGGATTTTTTCGCGCAATTTACGGATGTGTACGTCTACGGTACGTTCAACGACATATACGTCAGCACCCCAGACTTTTTCTAATAATTCATCCCGATTGAAAACTTTGTTCGGGTTTTTAGCAAGATAAGAGAGTAGTTCAAATTCTTTTTTGGGAAGGATCAATGCGCGACCTTCAAATGTCGCGGCATATTGCGTGCGGTTAATGATTAAGCCGCCTATTTCTATGATATCCTGTGTTTCTTCGATTGTTTCACGCTTCAATAAGGCATTGATACGACTCACTAAGGCACGAGGTTTAATCGGTTTGATGATGTAATCATGTGCCCCAGCATCGAAAGCAGCTACCTCTGTAAACTCTTCACCACGCGCTGTTAAAAACAAAATCAAGGTGTTTTTCAGCTCGGGCATCAATTTCATTTTGCGTGCCGTCTCGATTCCATCCATGACAGGCATCATGACATCCATGATAATTAAAGCGGGTTTGAAAACCTGAGCGATCTCCAATGCCTCCTTGCCATCAAAGGCCTTTGCTAATTGGTAATTTTCTTTTGCTAAATTGTATTCCAATAGCTCAAGAATATCCGGATCGTCGTCGACCAATAAAATTTTCGCTTGATTTAGCGTTTTACTCATGGTTTTAGCGCGTTGGATGTTTAATGATGCCGCAAAGATAGATAGGTCTAAGTTACTAAATTGTTAAATTTTACGTAATTTGAAATACATTTAATTTAAAACATGCCTAAAGATACTGCATATCCCGTTCGTTTAGCCGCTGTCCTAATCAGCATATCGCTTGTCGTTCTAGGCTTGTATTTATTGCAAGATCTACTCATCCTTCTATCGTTTTCCATGATTTTGGCAATGCTTGTACTGCCTGTATGTACTTGGTTAGAATCAAAAGGAATTGCACGCGCGCTCGCCATTTCGCTTTGTCTCTTAATCATGTTCGCCTTTATTGGACTTCTTTTGTTGCTATTAGTTGGTCAAATTGCCGAATTTGCCAGTGATTGGCCCATGTTTATCCGTAAGGCTGAAAAATGGGTGGCAGGCTTACAAAGTTTCCTGTCGCATAACCTGAATATCTCTCGCAAAAAACAAATGGTTGAGGTGAGTAATCAAACCATTAATCTATTGAAAAACTCAGGGGACATCATTACGACAACATTTGGTACAGTGATTCATGGGGTGACGACACTCATTATTGTTCCCATCTTTGTCTTCTTCTTTTTGTATTACCGACAGTTTTTTGCCGACTTCTTATCGCGGGTGTTCCCCACAACTGACCGCAATGTGTTGCATGGCATCATGCAGAAGACTGGCACGGTGGTTCAAAGTTACTTGGTAGGCTTATTAGCGGTGATGTTGATCGTTTCCCTACTATGCATTGCGGGATTTTGGTGGATAGGAGTGGATTATTTTATGTTCTTTGGTTGCCTGACTGGAATTTTGTTATTGATCCCCTATATTGGAATTTGGATTGGCGCAAGCTTACCGATCATTTTGACACTGGGAAGTTTAGGGCCTAATTATGCCTTAGGGGTGATTGCTTGGGTAGCTGCAGTTCAATTTGTAGAGGCTAATTTCATCACACCATTAGTGATTGGTTCTAAAGTCAGTATCAATCCGATGGTTGCTATGTTGGCATTATTAGCCGGCGAAATGATCTGGGGAATTCCTGGATTGATTCTAGCATTACCTTTAACAGCGATTCTAAAAGTCATATTTGACCATGTACCCGCTTTAGAAGCATACGGGTTTTTATTGGGCGAAGCTCCCAAACGATCAAAGCGAGAGTAATTCCTTAAAACGGATTGATTGACGTCTAGAGATTTCAATTTTTTCTCCTTTCCCAGACAAAGTCACTTGTAAGCCTCCTGAAAACCAGGGTTCGATTTTATCAATGTAATTCAAATTGATAATATGCTTGCGATTTGCTCGGAAGAAAACTTTTGGATCCAAACGTTCCTCGAGGGCATTTAATGATTTCAAAACCAAAGGCTTTTGGTCATCAAAAAACAAACGAACATAATTTCCCATCGATTCGCATAAACGCACCCGATCTAAACGGACAAACCAGCAACGTTCACCGTCTTTAACGAATATCTGATCTTGGGCACCTAAGACATGATTGGGTGTTGTAATTGACCGGGTTTGTTGAATTTGCCTCTTGTCCAACTTCTGAATACTTTCACTTAAACGGGATAGTTCGATGGGCTTAAGCACGTAATCTAGTGCGTTCACCTCAAAAGCTTTTAGGGCATATTCATCAAATGCGGTTGTGAAAATGACTTCGGGTAGGTAACCTTCCCAACTTTCCAACCATTCAAAACCTGTTTTTCCAGGCATTTGAATGTCGAGGAATAATACATCAGGCTGCATCGTTTCCAATAAAGCCGAAGCTTCGTCAGTATTTGCCGCCTCCGCGATGACTTCAATGTGTGGAAAGTTTTCTAATAAGCGTTTCAGTTCATTGCGCGCTAAACGCTCGTCGTCTACGATGATTGCTTTCATAAATCTTAAATTTCTTCAAGATAGGGCAATGTCACGATTGCGCACACTTGATTTTTGTTTAGTGGTTGAAGTTCGATTTGAGCGGTTTTCCCATATAACAACGCAAGACGATGTTGGGAATTAATTAAACCTAGCCCGGCACCTGGCTCTTTATTGGATTTTAAATGTCCAGGGTTGACAACCGAAATCTGCAAGGTATCTGCCAGTTTATGTGCTGAAAGCTCAATAGTCCCCCCTTTGACAGATCGCGATATACCATGTTTGATTCCATTTTCAACTAATGTTTGCAGCAGCATCGGTGGAATTTGTGCTTTATGGCAAGCAGGCTCAATGCTTATTTTCCAATCCAAGCGGTCTTCATAACGGATTTTTTCCAATGATAAATAATCCGTGATTGTTTCTAGTTCCTCTGATAAGGAAATTGTTTTTTTACGTTCGGTCAATAAAGAACTTCGCAACAATTTAGATAATTGATTGATGCCTTTTTTGGCTTTTTGTGGGTCCTCGGTGATCAACGCGCGAACACTGTTTAAGGCATTAAATACAAAATGCGGATTCATCTGAGCGCGCAATACTTTTCCCTCTGTTTCCAAGATTGCTCGTTCCAATTGATCGTTTTCGCGTTCCATCTCCAATCGCTTGTTGGAGTACTGAAAAAAGAAATAAATCAACGCCCAAATCGCCAGCGGCTTTACAAAATTGAAAAATATCTGAATGATAATAAATGGACTTAGGCTTACCTCATAATTTTCTTGTAACAAGAGGTAATCTAATGGGATGTTAAGTGCCATCAATAGCAATGCCATGACGACAAGGGCCAACAAATTAAGTTGGAGCATACGCCACAAGTTCTTGTCTTGCCATCGAAATCGTTTGGTGATTCGTCGATATTGGTGGGTTAAAAAAATGGCTAAGGCGATGTTTGCTAGCGATGAAAATATCCACGCCCATTTCCAGCCGTATTGATTGGTGTAAAGCAAAGCCTCATTCAGCGCCCAGGCAAACCAGCCAAAACATTGCAAGGTCCAATATAGGCGCTGTCTTTTCATAATTTACATGCAATCAGGCAATCCTTGTAAATGGGCTGTATGATTTGCTTTGATGACATTGAATTTCTGAGTTCGGTAATCGTATTGCAAGTGATACAGACACAGGTTTTGGTGGCCAAAGGTGTCCATGTCATGTAGTGGTTTTTCGAATAAATGTGTGAGCAACACCCGCATCGCCCGACCGTGCATGGCGATTAAAATGTTGCGTTCTTCGGGTCTAGAAAGAATTAATTCAACCACAGGTTTTTGCTTTTCGAGCACGTCGATTGGGCTTTCTCCTTCTTCAGATGGAACATCTACTTGACCTTCCCGCCATGTGCGAACAAGCGTTCTATAATATTGGTCATCATCATTATTCGGCGTACGACCTTCGCGAATTCCCCAAGAGATTTCATTAAGACCTGCATGTTGCTCCCAGGGTAAGCCTTTTTCGATAAACCCTTTAACTGATTGATGGGTGCGCTTGAGGGCCGAAGTGTATATTTTATCAAGAGCTAAATCCTGATAGTGTTCAAAAAACGCTTGGGCTTGTTGCTGGCCTAATGCATTTAAATCGGCATCTATTCCACTTCCTTGAACCACCCCCATGCGGTTGTAGTCGGTTTCCCCATGGCGAATCAGGTAAATGTCTTTGATGCTATGCATATTAATTGATTGAATTGAGATTGATTTCGCCAAATAATTGCGAATTTTACGCCACAAAAATACAAATTATATGTTTAATACTTCCATTAGCATCGACGAGATCAACGCATGGAGCCGCGGCAACATGATTGAGCATTTGGGAATTGAGTTTACGGAAATCACGCCGGAGTTTGTTAAGGCCAAAATGCCCGTAGATCATCGTACAAAGCAGCCCTTTGGTTTGCTGCATGGTGGGGCCTCGGTTGTCCTCGCGGAGTCAATGGGAAGTATTGCTGCTTTATTGGCAGTTCCCGACATGAATCAATACAAAGGTGTGGGGGTTGAAATTAATGCCAATCATTTAAAGTCGGCACGCAGTGGTTATGTCTTCGGAACTTGTACCCCCTTGCGAATTGGAAAAACCTTACATGTTTATGAGATTAAAATTCACGATGAAGCTGAACAATTAATCTGCGCGAGTCGTTTAACTGTTGCAATATTGAAAGTCGATTAATGTTGGAATCACAAGCAGATTGGAAAGAGATTTGGGCGCAGGCTCCTGAGGAAGGTATTGCACTTGCCATGTGGCGTCTTCCGAATCAATGCCAACAAGTTTTATTGCAAGATGTTCGCGGAGGCGTTCGAACCGATTCGGATCAATTGGAGCATTTAGGTCCTGGATTTTTAGTTGGTCCTTTTGTCGGTCAGCCCTATTTTTTGCAAGCGTCTTCTCTGTTGTACAAATCAATGTCGAAGCAAACATTGAATAAACCCTTGCAGAACTCGAGTAAGGAAGATATCACACAAAAGAATTTATTCAAGGCACAGGTTGCTCAATCTGTGGAACAAATCAAAAATGGCCAATTTCAAAAGGTTGTTTTGTCGCGAATCGATCTACAAGAATTTGCATCGAATTTTGACCTTTGTGATGCCTTCGAACGCCTTTGCCAGATGTATCCTACGGCTTTTGTGGCGGCAATTTATTTGCCTGAACTACAAAATGTTTGGCTTTGTGCAACACCTGAAACATTGGTTTCACAGGATTCGGAAGGAATTTTTCGGACGATATCTTTGGCAGGAACCCAATCGGGACTTGATGCGGCAGGGAATTTATTGTCGCCTTCGGAAGCGCGCTGGTCTCAAAAAGAAATCGAGGAGCAAGCCTATGTGAGTCGCTATATCATTGAGTGTTTTAAGAAGATTCGTCTGCGGGAATATATTGAGAATGGGCCCAAAACGGTATTGGCAGGAAATTTGATGCATTTGAAAACAGAATATGCTGTAGATACTCGCCAACAAAATTATCCGGGTTTGATTACTCAAATGTTGGGTTTATTACATCCAACCTCAGCCGTTTGTGGTACGCCGAAAGAGGCTGCTTTAGACTGGATTCTGCAGACAGAAAAACATGATCGTTCCTTGTATAGCGGATATTTAGGGCCAATTAATTTGGCATCTGAAACGCATTTGTTCGTGAACTTGCGTACGGTGCAAATTTCGGGTAATCAGGCGTGTTACTTTGCAGGCTGCGGAATTACCGAAGATTCCGATCCTGAAAAAGAATGGCAAGAAACGCAAATGAAGTGCCAAACACTTCAGCGTGTCATTAATGCTTCCCTTTAATCTCCTCTTTCTGTGTGATTTTCCCGGTAATGATTACCTTAACTGTGTCGATACGTGCATCGGTTACCGTCAAAATTTGGAATTGAAATGGACTTAAAATGATCGTTTCATTCGCTTCAGGAATATCCTCATATAGGCTAATCAACATCCCACCTAAGGTTTCGTAATCTCCCTCAGGCAGGTTCCATTCGTATTTTTCGTTCAGGTAATCGATCTCATGCCTACCGGACAAAACGTATGTGTTTTCGTCCAATTGTTTTTCAATCCAATCTTCGGAATCATCATATTCGTCTTGAATCTCGCCAAAGATTTGTTCCATCACATCCTCCATACTAACCAATCCCGATGTACTGCCAAATTCATCCACGACAATCGCCAAGGATTTACGCTCTTTGGAGAATTTAATCATCAAATCATTCGCAGGCATCGCCTCAGGAACAATCGGAATAGGGGTTAAGATAGATTGTAAATCCTTCGGTTTTTTAAAGAGGGCCAATGAGTGACAATAGCCAATAACTTCTTCCAAGGTTTCCTTGTAAACGAGCACTTTCGAGTGTCCACTTTCAATGAATGTTTTGGTCAATCCTTCGATGCCCTCTTCCAATTCTACTGCTGTAATTTCCGTACGAGGAATCATGCAATCGCGCACTTTGACCTGTTTAAACTCTAGGGCATTGTGGAAGATTTTCGTGTCTACTTCATTTTCCTCTTCAGTCGAAACCTTGCGATTTAAATTTTGGAGGTAATGGTTTAAATCTGTTAATCCAAAAGCTGGCTTTTCTTCTGAATAAGTGAGGCGAAGCACTTTGGTAATAAACCATTTGGATAAACCCACCGTTAGCCAAACCAAGGGAAACATCAAGGTATGAATGATCCAAATGGGGATGGCTAAGAATTCCAAAATCGCATCAGGATTAATCAAGAAGATGCTTTTCGGTGTAAATTCGGACGTCGTTAGAATTAATATGGTCGCAAGGACAGATGCTAGCAAACGTGCAAATAATTCGTTTTGAATCAATGGGATATTCGCAAGAATCAAATGGTGCAAATATTCTTCCATGAAGATACCATAAGCAACAAGCGATAATGTATTGCCTATTAACATGGTACCAATGAAACGGGATGGCGTTTTGTTGAAATGCGAGATGATTTTCGCACTCAAAATATCTTGTTTTGCTTTTAATTCGAAGTATAATTTATTGGAAGAAACGAAGGCCATTTCCACGCCAGAAAAGAAGGCAGAAAAAACCATGGACGTAATGATTCCGATGATTTGGGCACTCTGTATGGTATATTCGGGGTCGGGCATATTAATTCTTTTTGTTCTTGTCTTCTTTGGATATCCGCTCGTTGCGGGCGAATTGATAGTAAAAAAGACATCCAACGGCAAACATGAGCCAGCTATAATGATAGCCAATTTCTTGCCAAAATAGTCCTTGGATTTCCTTTGGAGTGGGCGAATTTAAATCCAAGATCCAAATTAAAAGGAAACCAACGGCAATAAATAAACTTAGTTTTTCTTTGCGGCTCATGAGGCAATCGGTTTTTCGGTTCGACGGAAGGTTGCGATGAAAAGACCAATAAAGATCATGATTGATCCAATCCAAACCAAATTTATGTAAGGTTTTTCGAGGGCTTTTATGATGATCAAATCTTGTTGGGTCGTATTGACTGCAAAACTAAATTGTTGCGTTTTTGGGTTAATCGTCGTGAATTTAATCTTGATTCCCGTTTCCTCACTTTCGTAAGCAGGCATTGCTACCATACCATCTTTGATGATGAACGTGGGTTTCAATTCGAATTTTTGATCATTTTTCCCAAGTACAAGGAAGTTTGCTTGTACCGCTGCATCATTAGGTCCCAGTTCAAAACCTTCTAGTTTTGTTACTCGGCTTACCTCTTTAAGCACCGCGACGAAGTCATTCAAAAATAAGGTATCGCCAACCATAACTGTAGAGTTCACCGTTTGACTCCATTGTTTTTCTTCACCTGCTTCTGCTGCTAAGCGGGGGTCTAAGGAAACATAGGTGTAAATGTCGTGGCTAAAGGCATGCTTGATGTCAGGTGAAATAGCTGTTCCCATTTTGGGATTCACTTGCCAGCGAGGAAATAGTGAAACTGCTTTTCCTTCTGCATTCTTGAATTCCAATTCGTAATAATTGTTTTCTGGTTCTACGGTTACGGTATCGCCCTTTTTCGCAATGGATTCCCCGTTGACCGCTACATCACGTAATGCAACAGCATGAAAATCGCCTTCGATGATTTCGAAATCTTTCTTATTGTAATAACCCGGTTTGCCACGCAAGGCAATCTTACGGCCTTTATAAGTTACCAGGTAATCTTGCATTTGGGCGCCTTGTCCGAGCCATAATGGGAGATTCTCTTTGTTTTCCTTGTTATCGTCTTTGGTAAATTGTTCTACCTTGTTGGAAATTGCAAATCCTGATCGGTTCAGCGATACGACCTTGGAATAACCCGATGAGAACAGAATACCGATCAACATGACAGCTAATCCCACGTGCGACAGTGCACCTCCAGCGATGGAAACTTTTTGACGTGCCAAAAACCATAAAATACTCGCGTTTGCGTAAACCGAAAACAAGCTCGACCACAACAAAACGATGTAGGAAAGGGTAAATATTTTACCCAGATTAACGAATAAAACAGTCAATAATGTTGAAACGAGAACAGAATTCCAAAGGGCTTTCCATTGGTTTTTGTCTTTAATCTTTCCCCACCAAACGAATTGGCCAATCGCGCTCAAAATAGCCACTCCAATGAATATCCAGATTTGAATTTTACTGTAATGTTCAACCTGGTCTGCCGGAAGCGCTATGTTAGATACTAGACCAAAGGCCTCCGCAATTTTATTGTAAACAGGTATCGAAGTCGTAAATGTCAATTGGAAAGCCGAAAGTCCCAAGACCGATGCTCCTACGAAAATCCAAAACTCACGCGAATAGATTCCTAATTCTTTCTCATCTGTAGGTAAGTCTTTCCAGCGATACCAGGCTAACGCAATGGCTCCCACTAGGAATGTTCCCATGTAAAGCAATAACTGGCCTGATAAACCTAAGTCGGTGAATGAGTGCACCGACGCGTTTCCTAAGATACCGGAACGGTTTAGGAAGGTCGAGTAAAGCACCAAAATAAAGGTGGTAATCACTAAGATGATCGACGTTTTTAACGCTGAACTCGAATTGCGATAGGCGATCATTGTATGGATAGCACCGATCCAAACCAACCAAGGTACAAACGATGCATTTTCCACCGGATCCCAATTCCAGTATCCTCCGAAATTCAAGGTTTCATACGCCCAATATGCACCCATCATGATGCCTACGCCCAATACGCCACCCCCAAAGAGTGACCAAGGTAAAGCAGGAGTTATCCATTCCGTTAATTGTTTTTTCCAAAGACCAGCAATCAAAAAGGCAAAAGGAACCAATGTTAAGGCAAACCCTAAGAATAGGGTAGGAGGGTGAATAACCATCCAGTAATTCTGCAATAATGGGTTTAATCCCCGACCGTCCGCTGGAATGAAGTTGGGCTGCATGCTCCAAACCGGCAAATCTGGTTGGGCTTCACGCAGTAATAAGAAAGGCGATGAGCCAATCTTTAATTCAATGCCTGGAATAATGACACCTAAAATCATGGATGTCAAGAATGTTTGTACGAGGGCAAAAACCGTCATGACTGGGCTTTCCCATTTGGGATTACGGAACATGAGTAAAACACCTAATAAGGCTTGCCAAAATATCCAAAGCAAAAATGATCCCTCTTGTCCTTCCCAAAAACAGGAAACAATATAAGCGATCGGTAAGGCCTTCGACGCATGTGAAAATGCGTAATGGTATTCGAAATAGTGGTTGTAAATAATGATATACAAGGTCGTCGCAACCGCGATGACAGCAGCTAAATGTACGATGAATAAGGTACGAGCTGTTTGACGCCAATCGTTAGCCAAAGAAGCTTCTTGGCTAGAACGGAAATAGGCAAAAGTTGCCAATAAGGCGGTTACGAAGGAAACAATGATGAGCGCATGCCCTACTTGTCCAATATTTTCGTGTATCATATTTATTTTTTGGCTTCAAATGAAGCGCTAGAGTCGGCAGATATTTTTCCCTCTTGGTATTTAGAAGGGCATTTAAGCAATATTTTATCGCAATAGAAAATCTTGTCGGGCTTCATGCTCCCTACTAAAACGATTTTCTCTGATTTTTCAAAATCTTGTGGTTTGGGTGCTGCGTAAACCACTTGGTTTTCGCGACCCAGACTGTCTTCAACGATGAATTCTAGTCGGTTGGCATCCATCGCAGGATTGAAAATCATCCCAACAATTTTTCCCATGGCATCTTTCTTTAATTTGCCCACTACGTGTACTTTTTGGCTAGGATCTTGTTGGCTAATGCGTTCCGCTTCATCAAATCCTACATAAGTACTTGCGTCGCCAGTCGTAATCAAGATGATCCCGATGGCGATGGCGATTAAAATAAGGCCTACGATATGTGTCTTTTTCATTTGATGCGTTTTTCTAAGTCGGTGATTTTACGATCCAAACGGAATAAATAAATGAATATGCCTGTCAAGATGATTGCTACAATGGCGATTACGACATATATTTTGCCGTCGGCACGAAATTGATCTGCCATTTCTACTGGAGCTTGAGCTTGTCCTGCAAAAGAAATAAGTGCCATGATAAAGCTGAAAATGTATTTTTTCATGTTAGTTGTTTTCTTCGATTTGTTGGTCCAATTGTTTGATTCGAATGCGTAAGCCTGCGATCCAAAAGCCTAATAATGTCCATCCGATGATTGCAGGGTAGAATACCATGCGCATGCGGTTATCCAAGTCCATGGAATTAAAACCGGGATTTCCTCCATTTCCAGGGTGTAAGGAATCAGTCATGCGTGGAAGGATCCAGATTAAGACCATAAATACCACAAAGGCAAAAATGTTGTAAACAGAGGATACGCGTGCTTTTTGTTGTTCTTCTGGTAGTGAGGAGCGCACCAATAGGTAGGCTAGGTATATCAATAGTCCTACAGCAACGGAATTCAATTTGGGGTCATTTGTCCACCAATCTCCCCAAGTGAACTTTGCCCAAAAACTACCAGTTGCCAAGCCCATTAAGGCAAATACCAAGCCTGTTTCGACATAAGCATAGGATTTTAAATCCGCTTGCACATCTCCTGAACGAAGGTATTTAATGGAATGATATACAGATGTTCCCAATAGAAAAATCATGCTAAACCACATGGTCACATGGAAATACAAGTTTCGAACTGTTTCGTTCAAAATGGCTTGACGAGGAACTTTCCCTTCAAACCCTGCATATACTGTGTAGTAAAGCAAAATCATGCAGAAGATTTTGCCATAGTGCTTTTTTAATGTTTCCATATAAACGGGAATAGAATTCCAGATAAGACAATGACGATGGTATCAAGCGAACTCAAAATGGCAATTTCATCCCAATTCTCTTGAATTGAAATGCCGTCCATGGCGCTTTTGGCCAATTTTAATATCAATAATAACAACGGAATGATGATAGGAAAACTTAAGACCGCCATGAGTGTGGCCGAGTTTTCTCCTTGTGCAGCTATGCCGGCCATTAAGGATAAAGTAGAAGCAAATCCGATGCCTCCGAGCACAATGGCCACGAGGTACAAGGGAATATTTCCAACGGGATTTCCCATCACCCAAGAGTAAAAAAAGAAGCCCACGAAGGAGATTCCAATCATGACCAACGAATTATAGATGATTTTCGAATAAATAATCGCCTCGGGACTGACGAGCGTATAGTAAAACAAGTTCCGATTTGTAGATTCCTGTGTGAAGCTTTTTCCGATCGCATTGATGGCAATAAACAACATGATAATCCAGAATAAGGTGTTCCAGGTAATCGGATTAATTGCTTGTTGTTTGGCTTTAAATGAAAGGTAGCAAACGAAGATGGTTGAGGCTAAATACAAGAGTAATCCGTGCAGCGCATAACGCTGCCTCCACTCAAGATGTAGCTCCTTTTTAACCAACACGTGTATTTCATTCAGGATCATGCCTCGATTTCCTTAAAGGACCTGCAATTTACAATAGAAAATTTGCTTTAAAGTATATTCCCTTCAGTATTTTAGCTATTTCAAATCAATTGCACCAAAACTGTATCATATCATTTTTTAGGTCGGAAATACTTAGTACATTTGTCCTAATTTTGAACAATTCTAAATAAGTAAAACTAGATGTCGGGTACTTTAGCGGATTTAAAGGTGGGCGAGCAGGCGGAGATCATTGGTTTTACAGATGAATTGCTTTCGTTAAAATTATTGGAAATGGGTTGCTTACCCGGAACCGTAATCGAGTTGACACATCAGGCGCCTTTTGGTGATCCGATTGCCATCAAAGTTTCGGGATATACGTTGAGTATGCGGAAAGAGGAGGCAGCAACCATTCAAGTTAAAACCAAATAAATTTTGTCCAAACTACCTAAAATAGCTTTAATCGGAAATCCGAATGCGGGAAAGTCGTCGCTGTTCAATAGCCTTACAGGTTTGAATCAGAAGACCGGTAATTTTCCAGGTGTTACGATGGACAAACACACAGGAATTTGGGAGCTTGAGCCCAATCGTAAGGCAGAGGTTCTCGATTTACCAGGTATTTATAGCATTTATCCCAAATCCATCGATGAGGAATTGGTGATTAATATTTTAGGCAACCCTGCCCATCCGGATTATCCTGATATGGCGATTGTGGTCGCTGATGCATCTAATTTAAAGCGGAATTTATTATTGTTTTCTCAGGTTCGTGATTTAGGTATCCCGACCGTTTTGGCTTTGAATATGGTTGATGTGGCCGAAAATCAAGGCTATGTGATTAATTCAATTAAGTTGGCTCGCGAGCTCAACATCGAAGTAGCGGAAATCAATGCTAAAAAAGGGATCGGAATCAATGGATTGCGTTTAGCTGTAGAGAAGACCTTGAAAAATCGCTATGCATCCAATGACGCATTGCCTTTGCCTGTGGGGGATGATTTATTAGCTGATATTACGGCACAATACGGCGAGGCAGATCCCTATCGGTCCTTGTTGTGGTTGATGGAACATGATCGCATGAAGATGTTCTCGGAAGCGCAGCGGATTGGATTCGATCGTTTGCAAGACAAGCATCATTTTAATTCTAAGTCATATAAGACTTCTGAAACGGTCAAGCGTTATGAGGCATTATCTGAAATCGTTGAGCGCTGTGTGATTAATTTGAACCGGCAATGGGATGCTCCACCAGTCAAAACAATGACTGACCGACTGGACAAATTCTTTTTACATCCTGTGGGGGGCTATTTGATTTTCTTGGGAATATTGTTCTTGATGTTTCAGGCCGTATTTACTTGGGCTGCCTATCCGATGGACGCGATTGATGGGGGTGTTGCCCAACTGAATGATTATTTAAAAGAAATATTGCCTGCTTCGGCGTTGACGGGTTTACTTACTGACGGCCTTATTGCCGGTATCGGAGGGGTTTTGATATTTGTACCCCAAATCGCCTTCTTGTTTTTCTTTATATCTATGTTGGAGGAGACAGGCTACATGTCCCGTGTCATGTTCATCATGGATAAATTGATGCGCCGCTTTGGTTTGAACGGAAAATCGGTCGTGCCATTAATGTCGGGAGTAGCTTGTGCAGTTCCTGCGATCATGAGTACCCGTTCAATTGGTTCTTGGAAAGATCGTTTGATTACGATTATGGTGACGCCTTTGATGTCCTGTTCGGCGCGCTTACCTATATATACTGTATTAATTGCATTGGTTGTGCCAGAGAAAAGTACTTTGTTCGGCATGTTTAATCTGCAAGGTCTGGCCTTGTTCGGCCTATATCTATTAGGATTCTTCATGGCAATCTTGTCGGCATGGGTCATGAAACAGCTTTTGCAGGTTAAGGAAAAAAGCTATTTCATTATGGAATTGCCCACTTACAAGGGGCCGCGATTCAAGCACATGGCCTTGTCGATTTACAATTCGGTGAAGGCATTCGTTTTTGAAGCAGGAAAAATCATTGTCGCAATTTCGATTGTTTTATGGGTATTAGCGAGTTATGGTCCGGGAGATAGTTTGTCGACTGTCGAGCAATCAGTACGCCAAGCGAATCCTACATTAAGTGCTCCTGAACTAGCCAATAAAGTTGCTGCAGAGAAATTAGAGCAGTCTTACGCGGGACATTTTGGTCATTTTATTGAGCCAGTTATTAAGCCGCTGGGCTACGATTGGAAGATTGGTATTGCTTTGATTACGTCCTTTGCTGCTCGTGAGGTGTTTGTAGGGACGATGTCAACAATTTATAGCTTAGGCGGTGAAGTAGATGATGAAAATGCGACCATCAAAAATCGGATGCGTGCAGAAATTAATCCCGAAACCGGTAAACCATTATATGATGCAGCCTTAGGGTTCTCTCTATTGATCTTTTATGCTTTTGCGATGCAGTGTATGAGTACGTTAGCAACGACCTATCGCGAGACGAAATCCTGGAAATATCCAGCCATTCAATTTTTGTACATGACGACTTTGGCGTACTTATCTGCTTTTATCGTCTACCAATTGTTAGCCTAGAACTGAACTGGAATAGACGTGGCGGCTAAATTACTCGTGCTTTTTGCTAATAACTTACCTTCAGCATTATAAAGTTTGGCCTCTACATTGGCAATCTTTTTTCCTACACGAAAGACTTCGGAAACAGCTGTTACTTTTTCCCCGGCTTTCGCGCCAAATAGAAAATCAACATGCAGATTGATGGTCACATACAAGTGATCAATTTCCAAGGTGATGAGAGTCATGCCCATAATTTCATCCAAAATGGTGGTAATGATTCCCCCGTGCATGACTTGGGCATGATTGCACTGATCTTCACGAACCGTAAATTCAGCCGTTATTGAGCCTGCGGAGGCATTTATTAATGTGCCGTCTAGCCATGTGGTAATCGGGTTTGGATTTCCGTCGGCAATTTTTTTATTCAAATTCGCTTGTAAGAAAGCGATTATTTTTTCGTTAGGCTTCATGGGGTTCTTTTAGGCGGATTCGTTTTAATTTCGGGACCAAGTAGCGGTACGACCGAACATGGCCACGCCTACAAATCCTCGAATATCAAGTTTCTGATTATTGTCTTTTACCTTTAAAATGCAATCGTATGTTTTGCCTGAGTGGGGGTCATAAATGGTTCCGTTTTCCCAACTACCCCCTGTGAATTCAAAGTCTTTTAATATGACAGTGCCTACTAAATCTCGATTTCGTAAGCGTGTATCCGGATTTTTGATGTCTTTTTTTCCAGGTGTTTTCCCCCATGAGATTTTTCCAAAATAGCGATCTCCTTGTTTGAATATCGTTATTTTGCCGTCTTTGAGTTCGGAAATCCATTCGCCTAGGATTATGTCAGCCGTGGAGTTTGCAAATAGATTGCTTTGAATTAGTAATAGGCAAACCAAAAATGCAATTGATTTTCTCATGGTGGAAAAATTTATGGAACAAATATAGGATGATTTTGGGATTTGTCTAATCAAAATCGATCAACATAGTGTTTGCCTCAGTCAGATGTTATGCTTATTTTTGCAGGATATTACCTGTTGAAATTTAATTTCATAACAAGCCCGATTGAACGTATGAATTACAATTTGAATCAAATACCTGATAGAACAACCAAACCGAGACAAAAAGGTTTGACGATGGTCATGGATAAAGGATTAAGTCTACGTCAAGTAGAAGATTTTTTAGAAATGGGTGCAGGTTATACCGATATCGTAAAATTAGGTTGGGCTACTTCCTATGTTACGCCTAATTTAAAAGAGAAGTTAGCGTTATACAAAGCAGCAGGTATCCCAGTTTATTTTGGGGGAACCTTGTTTGAAGCGTTTTATATCCGTGGTCAATTTGACGAATATCGTCGTGTTTTAGATCAATACAGCATGGAATATGCGGAGATTTCAGATGGTTCTGTCGAAATGGAATCTGAAGTTAAATGTGAATTTATTCGTACGCTATCTCAACAAGTAACGGTGTTGTCGGAAGTGGGTTCAAAAGATGAAGCCAAAATTATTCCTCCATATAAATGGATTAAATTAATGCGCATGGAGCTTGAAGCTGGTGCGTGGAAAGTTATTGGTGAGGCGAGAGAAGGTGGAAACGTAGGTTTGTTCAGAGCATCTGGCGAGGTTCGCCAAGGCTTAGTTGAGGAGATTTTAACGGAAATTCCGGAAGAAAAAATTATTTGGGAGGCGCCACAAAAATCCCAACAAGTTTGGTTTGTGAAGTTGGTGGGTGCCAATGTCAATGTGGGAAATATCGCACCTAATGAGGTGATTTCGTTAGAAACAATTCGTTTAGGTTTACGTGGCGACACATTTGATCACTTCTTAGATAAATAACGGATGCTTCATTTTATTCTTGATCTGCTCAAAGATCCATTGACTTTTTTAAGCGAGTTTATTGCGGCCAATGGGTCCTTAACTTATGCGTTAATATTCGCAATTATTTTTGTCGAAACGGGCTTCGTGATTATGCCTTTATTGCCAGGCGATTCTTTGTTATTCTCTGTAGGATTATTGGCAGCAGCGAGTGGTCAGTTGAGTTTATCTACTGTTATTCCTTTGATGATTATTGCCGCTTTGTTGGGTGATCAATTGAATTATTACATCGGTCGAAACTTCAGTGAGTGGGTTAAAAGTCGTGAAAAAATCTTGTTTTTAAAGCGCGAACATATTGAGAAAACAGAAGCTTTCTATGCGGAATATGGCTCTAAAATGGTCATTCTTGCTCGATTTGTTCCAATTGTTCGTACGGTTGCCCCTTTTGTCGCTGGTGCCGGTCGGATGTCTTATCCTGTGTATTTGTTTTTCGGTGTTGTTGGTGCTTGCCTTTGGGTGATCAGCATAACTTTAGCAGGTTATTTCTTAGGGGATAACGCATGGATAAAGGACAATTTTGAAAAAGTCGTTTTGGGGATCGTCGGAGTATCCGTATTACCTATTATCATCGGAGTGCTCAAGCAACAATTTTCAAAGAAATAAGATGAATGCCTTATTTGGATTGATCGGTTACCCCCTAGGGCATTCCTTTTCAAAGCGCTATTTTTCGGAGAAGTTTGAGCAATTAGGTTTGCAAGAATCGCATGCTTATACGCAATTTGAGATTCCATCGATTGATGAATTTCCTGCATTGTTGGCAACTCCCGCTATTAAAGGATTTAATGTAACCATTCCATACAAGCAACAAATCATTCCGTTTTTGGATGAAATCGATCCGGCTGCTGCGCAGATTGGCGCTGTCAATACTATCAAGATTTTACCTGACGGGCGAACTCGTGGATATAATACCGACTATTTTGGTTTTCAAGGGACATTAAAAGCATGGTCGGCATTTACGGATTTCAAAATGCTTAAGGCCTTGGTTTTAGGCCAAGGAGGTGCTGCGAAAGCAGTTATTGCTGCGATTGAAGATTTAGGAATACCTGTAATCAAAGTGTCACGTCAGGCTGCTGAGGGAATTGTTTCTTATGAGGCCTTGCCAGCATTGATGGAATCCATTGGTCTCATTGTTAATACAACACCCTTGGGTATGCATCCGAATGAAGCAGCTTGCCCGCCTATTCCTTATGAATTATTGAATGGCCAACATTACCTGTATGATATCGTTTATAATCCTCTGGAAACGACCTTTTTAAAAGAGGGTTTGGCGCATGGTGCAGGGGGAATTCACACGGGTATAGAGATGCTTTATGGACAAGCGGATAAGGCTTGGGAAATTTGGCAATCTTAAGTTATTTCAAATACACACCGCGTTTTACATCGTCGGTAACAATCACCTCCACATGTTCAGCGATTGTCGTTGAAAGTTCATAGCCTTTGTAATCCGCGGCAATTGGGAATTTTCGGTAATTACGGTCGATTAAAACGGCAACTTGTAGTTTTTTAACAGGAATCGTTAAAAAGGGTGCAAGGCTGTAAGAAAATGTTCGTCCTGTGTTGAGTACATCATCCACAACTATAATAACCTTGTGTTCAAATGTTTTCATGTCGGCAGAAAACTGAACCGGACTTTCGTAAGGAACTTCCTTGTTGAGTTTAATTTCAACTGGGACTGCGTGAATCGTTGAAATTTCCGCTAAATGTTTGCTAAGCATGTCGGCTAAAGCAAAACCTTGCCCATGAATACCCGCAATGATGATCTCTTGTTCTTCAAAGTTGTTTTCAAAAATTTGAAAAGCAATCCGTCTGATTTTCTGTAGGAGAGCGGGTCCGTCTAAAACTTGTTTTGCCGACATATTCTTTCGCTTATTGTCTAAATTAGCCGATTAAAATTACCCAAAATTATCCAATTTTTGTACCTTTGGCCTTTATTTAGCGTTTAAAATAATTACCTATGGCGAAGAATTACGGAGCACAACAACGTGCCCAAATGCAAGCACCTTCCAATCCTTTAGCGATAAAAACGAAGAAATACGGCTTAGAAAAGAATAAATACATCGCCATGTGCATGCGTCAATTATTCGCTAATCAATGGAAATGGGCATTTTTGCCTTTGGCTTTAGTCGGACTAAATGTCTTTTTAAACTTATCGGGAACCTACAAGAATTACTGGATTTACATCTTTTTAGCGATCGGTGTCATTGGTTATATTCTGTTCTGGTTAATTCAGTTTACAGGAATTACGCAATTAGCGCAATACAAGCAGTTGTTCGATAAATACCGCTACGAAATTGATAGTCGGCAGATATTCATGAAAATTTCCGACAAAGAAGGCGGAATGATCAAATGGGATATGATTTTATCAGCCTACAAGGATAAAGAAGCTTACGTGTTAGAAATGGGTAAATACCAATTCATTTACTTGCCATTAGCAATTTTCAATAATGACAATGATCGCAAGTTGATGGATAAAATCATGCGTGACAAGGGATTGATCAACTAATATGGGAAGACTGCTAGCCATTGACTTTGGATTAAAGCGTACGGGTTTAGCGGTGACGGATTCCTTGCAGATTATCGCAACGGGATTGGAAACAGTTCCGACACATACTTTGTTGGACTTTCTCCAAGCCTATTTTGCCAAAGAAGCTGTTGATAAAGTCATTATCGGTATGCCAAAGAACTTAGACAGTTCTGATACGGATTCCACACATGGGGTTCGTGTATTGATTAAGCATTTCAAAAAGAAATTCCCTGCCATGCCTATTATTGAGCATGACGAACGATTTACTTCTCAAATGGCGATGCAAGCCATGATTTCTGGAGGAATGTCGAAAAAAGACCGAAGGGAAAAGGGAACTGTTGATCGCATATCTGCGACGATTATCTTACAATCCTATATGGAATCGCAAGCATAAAAAAAGGCCATCTATCAGTTGACAAATGGCCTTTTTTTATTTCGTAACTACCTTGGCAAATCGGTGGTAGAATGGTGTTTTGCTGCTAGCAGATTTCGGTTTGTATTTTCCTGTGATAATCGGAACATACATTACACGACGTCTAGATTTTTCACCAAAATTAGGCGATACCTCGACGCGATGCCATAAACGGCCATCGTGAATCGTCAAGTCGCCGCGGTCGATTTCAAAAGCTGCTTCGCGCGGGTCTGGTTTATGGTCGATGAATTGCTTTTTGCCAAATAGCAATTTCAAAATACTCTGATTCTGTGTGCCTGGCAATACGCGTAAACCGCCGTTAGACGAAGGACATTTGTCTAAATGAATACCCACGTTCAACATGGGCAATATCTTTTGTCCTAAAAACAAATCACGAGGGGAATCTGTATGCCAGCCCATTTGCGTGAATTTGGAATTCGGTTGGTTTACATAGTGGTTAAACACGAGGCCGTCTTTTTCGTCAGCACCGATGCGTCCGTCATAGGGCCCTAATAATTCTAATAATAATTCGAAGCGGGGATCTTTTAGGAATTCAGCTAAAACGTCACTGTATTTATTCGTGAAACACATGCGTTGAATCATGTCTTTTCCTTCGGGATCTTTCCCGAATTTCAAGGGAATGCCATTGATTTTTTCAACCCCTTCTGCTAACCAATTAGCCTCAATTTTAGCTAACTCAGCGATGAAAAGCTCAGCTGTTTCGTTTGAAATGAAATTTTTAAATTGAATAACACCATACTTCTGGAAGTATTCTTTTTGTTCCTTCGTTAAGGCTTCGCCTAAGGTGAAGGTTTTGTATTCGAATTTGGGTGTTGCTTTTCTCATGTTGATCAAGGCCTTGAAGGCTTATGTTTCAATGGTATTCAATACTTAATGGCAATAATTGGACATGCAATTTACGCCAATGTTATTGAAATATTTCTAAATGCTTTTAAAATTCTGATCAAAATCAGCATTTTATCAGTTTAATCCCTAAAAATATTTGCAATTTTACTTTTTCAAAATTCTCAAATGAATGTCTAAGTTTTATATTCTACTGTTTAGTTGTTTTTCATTCTTTGCGCAAGCGCAACACGAAGGTCGAAAGGGGTCATTTTATGCATTTTGGGGCTATAATCGGTCCGATTATCCCACCTCAGATATTCATTTTACCGGTCCTGGATATGATTTTACATTGGATAATGTCGTGGCGGCTGATGCGCCTACTCCTTTTGATGGTTTTACGACTTATTTTAATCCTAATTTGTTTTCAATCCCGCAATTTAATCTGCACGCGGGCTATTTCATTAAAGACAATTTATCGATCAGCCTAGGCTGGGATCACATGAAATATGTGATGGTTCCCGACCAAGCTTCTCATATCACGGGGAATATTAGCGCACAAGTGTCGAATCCTGCTTTTGCCATCAATCCTGCGTATGTAGGAGTCTACAACAATACGCCATTTACAATTGCTTCTAAGGACTTTTTGCAATATGAACACACGGATGGATTTAATTATGCCTCTGTAGAATTAGAACACTATACGCCTTTATGGAACCCAGGCATCGGAAAATTGGAATTAGAGTGGATGAATGGCGTGGGTATAGGACTTGTCGTTCCTCGATCAGATGTGCGTTTGTTCACCTTAGGGCGCAATAATTATTGGAATTTAGCCGGGGCGGGAGCCTCAGTAAAAACAGGCTTGCGATTGAACTTGACTAAGTTATTATTCTTTGAGACAACTGTAAAAGGAGGATATACGAATTTGTGGGATGTGCATACAACCGGCCAAAGTGGCGATCATGCTGAACAGAGTATTTGGTTCGGTGAAATATATGGAGCACTAGGATTTTCTTTTGGTCGCAAAAAATAAATTTTAGATTAGTCTAAAATTTAATATCTTCGTGGCATGCGCTACGGAGTTATATTTTTGTTGTTGTTTGGGCCGGTAGTATGGGCCCAACAAAGCGGTCGGATTGAAACAGATCGCCCTGATCAAACCGAATGTCCATTCATCGTCAAGAAAGGCTACTTTCAGGCAGAGGTTGGCTTTAATCGAGCTTTGGAAGCAGGAGCAGTCCAATATTTATTGCCCACCAGTTTATTGAAAATTGGAATTCATCCCCTCGTCGAACTGCGATATACGGTCTTACAAGAACTTGGAAAGGGCTTGTCGACTGAATCTTTTGGTTTTAAGACACATTTATTTCAAGAAAAAGGCCTTATTCCGCGTTCGGCCATCATTGTACAATACCATCTTAATCAGGATCACCGCGATCAATCGGAGTTGAACTCATTACCGCATTCTATCGGCGAAACCATTTTAACTTTTCAGAATTCTTTAGGAGGTGCTTGGGGTGTCGGTTACAATTTTGGGGCTGAATACCACTCAGATGGAGCTGTTGAAGGAATTTATCGGATAGCTCCGAATGTTAATATTGGTAAACGAGGATATGCCTATGCAGAGGTTTTTGGCCGCTTTCCAGAGACACAATTTACAGATACCTGGATTGATGGCGGTTTAGCCTATTATGTGACTGATCACGTGAAGGCCGACGTATCTGCTGGAAAGAGCCTTCGCTCCGGTGATGCTTGGTATGTGGCCTTAGGGATTTCTTTTCGAATGCGACTTTGGTGATTGTGCTTGAAACCGATAATTGTGTAAATTGCGGGGATGCGGTATTTTTTATACTTTTTAGTGTTTTTATTCGTCGGGCTTTTCATGCCTTCAGCGAAACTATGGGGACAGACCAAAGAAAACATCGTCGTTCAAACAGGTGCGAAATCCATTTCCACGACAGATCAATTTAGTCTTCAATTTTCCATCGCTGCTTCTGAACAATTACCGAATTATCGATTCCCTGAAATCAATGGCTTCCGAAAATTGGGCGTCAGTAGGAGCAAAGCTTCTAATTTCGAAAATGAGCAAGTCGTGCAGACCTTGACGTTTACACAATATTATCAGCCCAACGGTCCTGGGAATGTACTTGTGCCTTTACTTGATGTAGAAGTAAATAAGCAGGTTTTTAAAATTGAGCCTTTTGTGGTACAAGTTGTTCCCGGTGTAGAAAAGGCGGATGAAGTGCCTAATGAAATTCAAGTCCCGGCTACGGTCGATCTTGCGAATAACAAGCCCTTTTTTCTTGTGCGTTCGGATGTGGCAAAGCCATTTGTTGGGCAGGCATTCACCCTAACGATGTCATTGTATGTTCCTTCAAACAATACGATGGACCTAAGTTTTGACCGAAATGATATCCAGATTCCTGCGTTGATTCAGCAAATTAGGCCACATAATTGTTGGGAAGAAAATTTTAATTTACAAGCTGAGCGTGTGCTTCATGTAACATTTCGCGGGAAAAAATACACCGAATATCGATTTTTTCAAGCGACCTATTTCCCCTTGGATGTTCATGCTATTCACATTCCATCCGCTCAATTGCGGGTATTACAAAAAGGAAAGGCTAAAGAAAAGTTGCCATTATTGTTAAGTTCGCCTGCCATAAACATTCAACCAAAACCAATGCCGAAGCATGTGCTTTCCGGAAAAGTGCCCGTTGGTCGATTCACCTTGGTTGAAGAGATAGATAAAGATGTCGCTCAAACGGGTGATCGTATTACTTATCGATATCATGTATTAGGGGATGGGAATAGTATTTTGTGGGATAATAAAGCGGTTGAATCGGATTATTTTCTGAGCTTTAATTTATTATCCACGGAGCGAAGTGTGTTCCCTTATCGGGATCAAATGTTTGGTAATAAATCCGACATCGTTCGTATTATTCCGGAGCAAGCGGGTAAATTTGCACTAGAGAATTACTTCCATTGGATTTACTTCAATGTGGATAAAGCACGGTTTGATACCTTGCGATCAAAATTGGTCTTGACAGTAAAGGGTCAGCCAAGGGATCGAAAATTAGATACCTCTTTGGAAAAAGGGGGGATTTATGAGTCGATTGAACAGCAAGACAGTTTAGAAGTAAAATGGAATCGCTGGGTCAACTGGCGACAATTGGTTAATTTTGTATTGATTATCATGTTTGGATTCATCGCCTTCTTATTTTGGAAGGCTTCAAAATAGGTTTATGAGTAGTATATACGGTAAGATTTTTCAAATAAGTACATTCGGTGAGTCGCACGGTGCCGCAGTAGGTGTCGTGATTCAAGGTTGTCCAGCAGGGGTAAATTTTGATTTGGAATTTATTCAGTCGGAACTTGATCGCAGAAAACCGGGTCAATCACGTATCACCACGCAACGTAAAGAAGCGGATTCAGTGGAAGTCGTTTCCGGTGTTTTTGAAGGAAAGACCACGGGTACGCCCATCGCGATGTTGGTATGGAACGGTGACCAGCGTTCGAAAGATTATTCGCATATCGCGGATCAGTTTCGCCCGTCTCATGCCGACTACACCTATTTTGCGAAATATGGACTTCGCGATTACCGTGGAGGTGGACGATCGTCCGCACGCGAAACGGTTGCCCGTGTAGCAGCAGGTGCATTAGCTAAATTGGTTTTAAATCAATTAGGAGTGAAAATTACTGCTTATGTATCACAAGTGGGCACCTTGAAATTGGAAACTCCTGTTGAGGCTTTGGACTTAAGTTTGACCGAATCCAATGCGGTTCGTTGTCCTGATCCAATTTTGGCAGAAAAGATGTTTACTTACATTGATGACATTCGCAAAGAAGGAGATTCCGTGGGCGGGGTTATTTCCGCTTACATCACAGGTTGTCCAGTCGGTTTAGGAGAACCTGTATTTGATAAATTACACGCGGAATTAGGCAAGGCTATGTTAAGCATCAATGCTGTGAAAGGCTTTGAATATGGAAGTGGATTTGATGGCGTTGCTTTGCGTGGTTCTCAACATAATGATTTGTTTGAAAAGCGTCCAGATGGAAGTTTGAAAACCTTGACAAATCATTCAGGCGGGATTCAAGGGGGTATTTCCAATGGAGAACCTATTTATTTCCGTGTGGGATTTAAGCCTGTTGCCACGATCATGCAAGATCAAACAAGCTTGAATGAAAAGGGTGAGCAGATTACAGTTTCAGGGAAAGGACGTCACGACCCTTGTGTTGTGCCGCGTGCTGTTCCGATCGTAGAAGCCATGGCAGCCATTGTGCTTTTGGATTTTTATTTGCGAAATCGTGTGATTCAAATGCCTGCCTAATGGTTTTGAATGAGGATGCGTATTATATGGGTTTAGCGCTCCGACAAGCCGAGCAGGCACTGGAGGAAGATGAAATTCCTGTGGGTGCCGTGGTTGTTTGCCAGGGCAAAATAGTTGCCAAGGCGTTCAATCAAACGGAGATATTGACCGATGTGACCGCACATGCAGAAATGTTGGCGATTACTTCAGCAGCTCAAACGATTGGGGGTAAATACTTAAAGGATTGTACCTTGTATGTTACGCTTGAGCCTTGTTTGATGTGTGCAGGGGCGTTATATTGGTCCCAATTGGGCCGATTGGTTTTTGGGGCCTCAGAAGAAAAGCGAGGTTTTCGTGCCTTGGGTTCGAAGGTTTTACATCCCAAAACAGATATTATTGGGGGTGTTTTAGCGGAAGAATCTGAGGCGTTATTGAAAGAGTTTTTTTCACGTAAGCGATAGGTAAACGAACAAAAAGATTGCTTCATGTGTTTAATGGATTCGGATTATCATTCACAATTTTAATTTTATAGATATGGCTTTTGAATTAGCACCCTTACCTTATGCGAATAACGCATTGGAACCACATTTTGATGCATTAACGATGGAGATTCACCATGATCGCCACCACAATGCTTATGTGACGAACTTGAATGCTGCGGTGAATGATACACCTTTGGCAGGCAAGTCTTTGGAGGAATTGTTTTCAACAATTTCAACCTTGTCTCCAGCCGTAAGAAATAATGGCGGTGGGCATTACAACCACGATTTGTTTTGGAATATTTTATCTCCAAACGGCGGAGGTACTCCTGTAGGTACTTTGGCAAAGGCTATTGATGCAAAATTTGGATCATTTGACGCGTTCAAAGAAGAGTTTAAAAAAGCAGGTCTTACCCGTTTCGGCTCAGGATGGGCGTGGTTAGTTGCTCAAAAAGATGGTTCAATCGCTGTTTCTTCTACACCCAACCAAGACAATCCTTTGATGGATGTGGCTGATGTAAAAGGTTTTCCAGTAATTGGATTAGACGTTTGGGAGCATGCATATTACTTGAAGTTCCAAAATAAGCGCCCAGATTACATCGATGCATTCTGGAGTGTGATTGACTGGAATAAGGCTGAGGCACGTTATGTAGCTGCTCAGAAATAATTTATTGCGGGGGATTTGAAAAAAATCTCCCGCTTTTTTTGTGTTAGGGTTTGCATTATTGCAAGCTTTCCGTATTTTTGCAGTCCTAAATGGCGGTTGTAGCTCAGTTGGTTAGAGTAGGCGTTTGTGGTGCGCTTGGTCGTGGGTTCGAGTCCCATCATCCGCCCGTTTCATTTCGAAAGTCCTGGTAAAATGCCAGGACTTTTTTTTATTTTTGGTCATGAACAATTCCAAGCAGCGTGTGATCGCTTACATCGATGGCTCTAATCTATACTTTGGTATGGTGGATGCTGGGTTGAAATTTTGTAAATGGTTGGATGTTAAAAAGCTCATGGAAAGTTTTTTAGACCCGAATCAGGAATTGGTTGCCGTGAAGTTCTTCACATCCCGACTAACACATAATGAAGAGAAAGAAGCGCGTCAGTCGACTTATTTGTCGGCCCTTGAGCTAACAGGTGTCGATTTAATCTTTGGTTCTTACCATAATAAAACGATTGAGTGTTACCATTGTAATCATACTTGGATAACACCTACCGAGAAAATGACCGATGTGAATCTTGCCACGCATCTCCTCATGGATGCTCATTTGGATGCCTATGACGTGGCTTTTGTTGTGACAGGGGATACAGATTTCACGCCATGTGTTGAAGCGGTCAATCAAAGTTTTGCTGAAAAATCCGTCGTGATGTTATTTCCTCCATTGCGCGAGAATGATACCTTAGAAGAAGAGGCTCGATCGAGCCAGTTGATTTCCAAAGAAAAATTAATCGAATGCCAATTACCCATGCAGATGATTGGGAAAGATGGTATTGAATTGCATAAACCTGCAGGTTGGTAAATTAAACGAAATATGAATCCACAATTTTTGAAGCGTTTTTTGATTGTATTGTATGCGGCGGGTTTATTTGGGATGCACATTCCAGAAACTGCAGCTTTATTTACTTCGTTGGTTCCTTTGACGCTTTGGTTTACTGCGTTTATCTGTGTGATTTATTATCCCAATCCGAGCAGAAATGCATATATCATGTTGTTTGCGCTTGCTTTTGTGGGCTGGATGCTTGAAGTAGTGGGTGTGAAGACAGGTCAAATTTTTGGTTCCTATGCTTATGGGAAGACGTTAGGTTTTCAACTGATGCATGTGCCTATTACGATCGGGTTGAATTGGGTTATTCTATTGATTGCAACGAACGCTGTCGTAGCGGAATGGAATATTTCGGGGCGTATTGGGCAAGCTGCCTTAGGGGCGGGATTGATGACAGCCCTTGATTTATTAATTGAACCTGTGGCGATGCATTTTGATTTCTGGCAATGGGCAGGTAATTCAGTACCTGTGCAGAATTTTGGTGCTTGGTGGTTGATCAGTTTCTTTTTTCACTGGGTTTACAACACCTCGGGATTGTCCTCAAAATCGAGTTTATTCAGACTGATTGCGGTCTTGCAATTTTGTTTCTTTTTGGGTCATTGGATTTTAATCCAAATCTTTTCTTAAACATTTTCCTCCAAGATTCGTTAGCCTAGTATACAGATGCGAGGAATGGCCATTTATTCAATTAAGGATTTAGAAAATTTAAGCGGAATCAAAGCGCATACCTTGCGGATTTGGGAGCAGCGATATGGAATTTTAAATCCTATTCGGACTGAAACGAACATTCGAACTTATTCCGATGAGGAATTAAAGCGCGTCCTAAATATTGCATTGCTTCAAGATAAGGGCGGATTTAAGATTTCTGCAATTGCCAATATGTCGGAGGCTGAAATGGCATCCCATATTTTACATTTATCCGAAAGCCAATTTGATTTTCCTGACCAAATTCAAGCGCTTACCTTGGCGATGATGGATTTGGATGAAGCCAAATTTCAGTTGTTGACCAAAAATATGATTCAGGCCCATGGCTTTGAGAGTTATATGTTGGATGTTATTTATCCCTTTATGCGCCGACTAGGAACTTTGTGGTTATCGGGGTCTGTGGGGCCAGCGCAGGAGCATTTCATTAGTCATTTGATTCGTCAAAAACTGGTTGCAAGTATTGACGCGCAGGATTTGAGTTTGAAGCCTGATGCCAAGAAATTCCTTTTGTATTTACCGGAGGGTGAATTGCATGAAATAGGCTTATTGTTTGCAAATTATGTCTTTCGAGCACGCAAACATTCCGTGGTGTATTTAGGGCAGTCCTTGCCCTATGAAGAATTGCTGTTGGCCTACGAAATTCATCAGCCCGATTACATATTTAGTGTTTTTACATCTGAGCCTAATGTGGAGCTTATTGATTCCTATGTAGCGCAGATGGCGAAAGATTTACCCAATGCTCAAGTGTTATTAACAGGATATCAAATCCTGCAGCCTGAGCGTCAGATTCCCTCAAATATCCAGATTATCCCTGATTTTCAAGGATTGATTGATTTGGCAAATGCCTAAGAAAATTTAGGATTTAAGTAGGTAGCAGCTTCTACAAATTTTTTCACGTCTTGTTCTTGGTCTTGCGGACAAATCATTAGGGCATTTTCATGTTCAGCGACGATGAAATTTTGCAATCCTTGAATGACGACCAATTTATCGTTTGGCGTTTTAATGATGCAATTTTGGGTATCGTAAACCATGACATTTCCATCGATTACATTTCCGTTGGCATCTTTTTCGTGAATTTCATAGAGTGATTTCCAGGTGCCTAGGTCGGACCAACCGATATCTGCTAAAATAACTTTAACGATCTGCGCTTTTTCCATGACTCCATTATCGATGGAAATACTCTTGCAAACCGCATAAACTTTGCGGATAAAATCTTGTTCTTCGTTTGTGTAGTAGAAAGCTTCCCCCTCCTCAAATTGCTCTGCGAGGCGCGATAGGTGTTTTTCTAATTCTTTTTTGAATACAGGAATTCTGAATACAAAAAGCCCGGCATTCCAAACGTAGTCACCACTATCTAAAAATGCTTCTGCAAGCTCAAGATGAGGTTTTTCAGTAAATGTTTTAACGGTTTTAGAAATGCTTTCACTTGGATGAAACTGAATATATCCGTAACCGGTGTCCGGTCGGGTAGGCAGGATTCCTAAGGTTACTAATACGTCTTCTTTGGCTGTTTCGATGGCAGCACGGACGTTGTTTTGGAAGGCGATTTCTTTAATGATGACATGGTCAGCAGGCGCAACAATCAGCGTTGCATTCGGGTTCTTTTTCCCGATTTTATAGGCTGCATATGCGATGCAGGGTGCCGTGTTTTTCCGTTGGGGTTCTTGGAGAATCTGCTCCTCACTTAAAAAAGGCAATTGTTCTTTGACAATACCGGCAAATTCCTCACTCGTGACTACGTAGATGTTTTCCGGATGGATTATTCCTTCAAATCGTTCCGCAGTTTGTTGTAGCATGGTTTTTCCTACGCCGAGTACATCATGAAATTGCTTTGGGTTCGCACTCCGACTGATGGGCCAAAAACGGGTACCGATTCCACCGGCCATGATGATGAGGTATGTATTTTGCATATTATTTGCTTGCATTTAAATAAGATTCAACCCGTCTTTTCGCATTATTCCGAATGGGCGCATAGAATAAATTCATATCTGCTTGGTGCCAATTTTTCAAATGGACGAAGGAGCGTCCAAAAACATAGGGTGTATTAATCCAAAGTACTCCTAAGTGATTTTGTGCGTCAGCGAAGTTTTTTACCCATTTGAAACCATAAGATACGCCACCTTCATTAAGTTCTTTGGGTGCAAAATTCTCGTCAAGGCTCCAAGTTAATGGGTTTGTTGAAACAAGTTCAGTAGGTTTACCCGGATGCCAGGCAGGTAAATAGCCTTGTTGGAATGTTGTCCAAGCTACAAAGCAACCAGTTTGCTCGGCAGTCTTACATGCTTCTATTTGTTGAAATGCGTTTTTGGGTGTTGCAATACCAATTAAATATGCCGCTACAAATTGTTTTTGGAGGGCTTTTCCATCGATATACTCCTTGATGAGTTGAGTAGCATGAATTGTTCCTTGGCTATGCGATGCAATAATGATGGGTCTACCTTGATTGTAATGAAGCAGGTAATATTCGAAAGCTTTTTTGACGTCTGAATAGGCTAATTGTAGCGCGGCATCTTTATCGGCTTTGTTAGGAGTTACGAAAGCATAATAATGGGCTTGTCGGTACCGGGGAGCGAAAACTCGTCCAGCGGCGTTGAAAATCGTGGCTTGATTCAGGATCGTTGAGGAGTCGACTTTATTGTTTAGGTATTGGTCTTGAATACTTGCATTCCACTGATAGGGTGTGTTGGGTGCATAGGTGTAGATCGTCGGATGGACGAAAAATACGTCAGCTTTGGCTTGGTTCTGTTCGTCCTTTAAGGGAGATTTTAACGGTACTGCATCAGCTGCGTCTAATCGATTAGGTAAGGCTGCCCAAGCTGAAGGAGCGCTGTAGTCTATTTCTGCTGGTACAGGGCTTTCTTTCCATGCGATTTTTAATTGCGCGGGCTCTTGTGTTTTGCAAGCTGCTGCGAGACAGAGTATTAGGCCAACAAGAAAATAGATACGTCTTAACAACATGCGGATAATAATTGATCAAAGCTACTAAGAAATAAGTCTTTACGGAAGTATTTTGGTTTGATTGGATGTTGAGGCTTGCTGATAATTAAAATATTTTCGGAAAAATTGGTATATTTTTAATATCAAACATTGGGCAAATTCTTATTTCTTGATTAGCTTTGTTTCAGAAGTGTATAAAAACGTTAACAGAAACTTCAAACAATTACATTTATGAAAAAACTTTTTACTCAAATCTTGCCAGTTTTTACGGTTGTCTTTTTACTTGCGTTTGCAGCAGTTGCTCAAACGAAAGTTGGGGGAACAATTAAGGATGCGGCATCAAAAGAACCATTAATCGGGGTAAGTGTCTCGGTTAAAGGCAAGGTAATTGGTACAATTACCGATGCAAATGGACATTTTGCATTTACGACATCAACACCAGTTCCATTCACGATTTCCGTTTCAATGGTTGGGTATGAGCGTCAAGAAATTGCGGTTAAATCGGCAAAATCAGATATTCAAATTGATTTAAAAGAGCAATCGGTTTTAGGTCAAGACGTGGTTGTATCGGCTTCACGTATTGAAGAATCCGTAATGCAATCCCCCGTTTCTGTAGAGAAAATGGATTTGCGTTCGATTCGTGAGACTCCATCGATCAACTTTTATGATGCATTGCGTAACATGAAAGGCATTGAGGTGAGTACACAGTCGGTGAATTTCTCTTCCATCAGTATGCGCGGTTTTAATAGTAATGGAAACGTTCGAGTTGTTCAGTTGATTGACGGCATGGATAACCAAGCGCCAGGTTTGAACTTCTCGGTAGGTAATATCGTAGGTATCTCAGAACTAGACTTAGAAGGCGTTGAGGTATTGCCAGGAGCAGCGTCAGCTTTATATGGTCCAAATGCGATGAACGGTATCATTTTGATGAATTCAAAATCACCCTTCTTATACCAAGGTTTAAGTGCACAAGTAAAAGCTGGAGCGATGTACGCGGGAAATCGTACAGAGGCTTTGACTCCATACAGCGATATTTCATTACGTTATGCAAAAGCGATTAACAATAAGTGGGCTTATAAAATCAACTTCAATACATCAAGTGCAGAAGATTGGCAAGCAACGGATTCACGTGATCAGAGTTTATTGAATGGAACAAGTTTGGGAGCGGGTGACCGTACAACTAATTTAGCATACAATGGTGTTAGTACGTATGGTGACGAGACGAACGTGAATATGTTGTCTTCATTAAAACCTTTATTATCCGTACCATCTAACCCATTGACAGCTGGTATTAACCAGATTTCAGCAGCTACAGGAGGTTTATTAACGCCTTCGGCGATTTTGGGATACATTGTTCCGAACGTTGCAATTTCTCGTCAAGGTTATGCGGAGCGTGATATTGCTTCTTATGCAAACCGTAACATGAAGTTTAATGCAGCATTGCATTATCGTTTTAATGATAAAGTTGAGATGATTTTACAAGCTTCATATGGACAAGGTACTGCGATGTACACAGGAGCGGATCGTTATTCAATCAAAAACTTCTCGATGGGTCAATACAAAGCGGAGTTAAAAGGTTCTAACTTTTTTGTTCGTGCCTATACAACACAAGAAAATTCAGGTGACGCGTACGCTACGGGTACTTTAGGACAGTTAATTAATGAAGCTGCAAAACCTAGTACAGCTTGGTATCCAGAATACTTCAGTACGTTCGCAGGTTTGGCTTTGACGAACTTTGGAAAGGTGTTGCAAACAACCTTAGCACAAACAGGAAACCCAACAACAGCGGTTGGAACGGCTATCGCAAGTACGCAAGCTAGTTTTCCTTACTTCCATGGAACTGCACGTTCAGTTGCGGATGCAACACGTTTAGTTCCAGGAACTGCGGGATTCAATGCGGCTGTAGAAGCGATTAAAGGGAAAGCATTACCTCAAGGTGCTAAGTTTACAGATAAGTCAGCTTTGTACCACCTAGAAGGAATGTACAATTTGACAGAGAAATTGAATAATAAAGTGGAAATGATTGTGGGAGCTAATTACCGTCAATATGCGTTGAATTCTGAGGGTACGTTGTTTGCTTTGAATACAGACGGAAGCGAATTCTCAATCAATGAATATGGTGCTTATGTTCAAGCAGCTAAAAAAATGTTTGAAGATAAATTTAAGTTGACAGGTTCGATTCGTTACGATAAGAACGAAAACTTTGAGGGTCAATTTAGCCCACGTTTGTCTGGGGTCTACACAGAAGGTCGTTCGAACTTCCGTGCTTCTTATCAGACTGGTTTCCGTATTCCAACAACGCAAGATCAATACATCAACTTGTTGACTCCTTCAGCACGTTTATTAGGAGGTTTGGCAGTCGTTCAAGATCGTTACAAGTTATCGGGTAATTCTTACACGATACAATCAATCTTGGCTAGCCCTACGAATCCAGCTAACTGGAAAGTATATCAATCGAAGGAATGGAAGCCAGAGCAAGTACATACTTTTGAATTTGGTTACAAAGGCTTCTTGGGAGATCGTTTGTTAGCTGATTTTTACGTATATCAATCGAACTTCACAAACTTCTCTGCGGGCCAAGTTGTTGCACAACCCTCAACGACTATCGTAGGATCTTTGAACTACTTCTCATTCCCATCTAATGTGGATAATGAAGTGGTAACCAATGGTTGGGGCTTAGGCTTGGATTACCAATTGGGTTCAAACTGGACATTAGGAACAAATGTTTCTTATAATGCCGTGAAAGATAATGGTGGATTATCAGATTATCAATTAGCATTTAATACACCAAACTACCGGACAAACGTTTCTTTAGGAAATCGTAACATCGGAGGTTCAGGTTGGGGAGTAAATGCAGTTTGGAGATACCAAGATCAATTTGTGTGGCAATCATCGATTGTTAACCAAGTGGTTAATCAATCCCAACAAAGTTTAATCCCTGCATTTAATACATTGGATGCGCAGGTTAGCAAGAAATTGTCTGGCTTGAAGTCTATCTTAAAAGTAGGTGCTACGAACTTATTTGGTACACCATATACAACAGGTTGGGCTAACCCAA
>JAHEAY010000007.1 GCA_024642485.1 Cytophagaceae bacterium | reverse complement strand
ATCCTCAAGACGGATTTTATCCGAGTCAACGCGCTGTTAAAACGTACATTGATGCCCAAACTACGGTACCGGCAACCAATTCCATTGCAGGTAAAATTACCTTGGCTGGAGATTTAGCTGGCCCATATTATGCACCCACTGTGCCAGCACTTAGCACCAAAGAAAACTCCATTAACAAAAGTACAGCCACGAATTTAGGCGCTTCTTCGCCAAGCGATGTTTTATTCCCGACGCAAAAAGCGGTAAAAACCTACGTGGACGCACAATCAACTCCTGAAGCGACAACTTTAATTCAAGGTAAACTGCAGCTTGCGGGTGATTTGGCAGGTAGCGCCTCCGCTCCTACTGTACCTGCTTTAGCATTAAAAGAAAATCTGGCGAATAAAGCGGTGGCGGCCAACTTGGGTGCCTCCGCTCCTAGCGATGTGCTTTACCCATCCCAAAAGGCTGTTAAAACCTATATTGATGCCCAAACAACCCCTGAAGCGACAACTTTAATTCAAGGTAAATTGCAGCTTGCGGGTGATTTGGCAGGTAGCGCCTCCGCTCCTACTGTACCTGCTTTAGCATTAAAAGAAAATCTTTCGAATAAAGCGGTAGCAGCCAACTTAGGTGCCTCCTCTCCTAGCGATGAACTTTACCCATCCCAAAAGGCTGTCAAAACCTACGTGGATGCACAAACTACGCCGAACGCTACAGCTAGTCAATTAGGTAAGATTCAATTAGCTGGCGATTTGACAGGAACGGCAACACTGCCTCGATTAGCAGCGAATTCTGTAAAATATTCAAATCTGGCAGATAGCACCGTAACAACCAGCAAGATTGTTGACGCCAACGTGACCGATGCTAAAATCGTTTCTTTGCAAGCGTCTAAGTTGACAGGCAATATACCTGTGGCAAATGGCGGAACAGGTGTAAGTACACTCACCGGTTTGGTTCGTGGTAACGGAACGGGAGCCTTTAGCTCAGCAAGCTATGGCAGCTTTTATGATGTAACAAATCAAACGGCCGCCCTCGCAGATTCAGCGGTAGCCATGAAGTTGAGCAATACCGATTTTGCTGCAGGCATTAGTGTTCAAAATAATACGCAGTTGCGATTTACCAATGCTGGAGTTTACAATATCCAATTCTCTGCGCAAGTTGACCGAAGTGCTGGAACGACTACTCAAACTATCAAAATATGGTTACGAAAAAATGGGGTAGATGTTCCGGCTTCAGCTACTGAAATGATAATTTCCGGGGGCGTTAGTACCGCAGCGATTGTCGCATCGTGGAATTTCTTCCAAAATCTTGCCGCAGGAGATCAAGTGGAACTCATGTGGAGTGTAACAAATACTCAGATTTACCTTGCCTACACACCTGCAAATAGCATTCCGAGAAGACCATCGATACCATCGCTGATCGTTACAATTAATCAAGTTTATTAAATTGAAGCCTGCCGCAAGCGGGCTTTTTTAGGCCAATGCTTTCAAAGCCCGAACCAATTGATGGATTTCCGCGGTGCTCGTAAAGACATTTGGGGTGATCCGACACCCATGTACATCATTGCCATCAATGGCCACTGTGTAGATTTTATATTCTTCTAAAAGGCGCTTGGCTAGTTCCGCAGGTTTCAGTTTGGCGACGCCTACATTCGCAATCGCCCCGTGGCGTTTAGGATCTTCCGGCGTATTTAGGATGATGCCCGGAACATGACGCACCTGCTGGGTCCAGTATTGTTGGAGATATCGCAAACGCGCTTCCTTCCGCGCGGGGCCTAGTTGGCGATAAAACGCCACCGCATCCTGAATTGCCAGATGGGTATGCACGGGATTTGTTCCAAGGTGATTTAGGCGTTCGATGCCTTTGGCGGCATTTTCATGTTCAGCAAAAACCGGCCAAATCTTTTTGACATGTTCCGGTTTCACATAGAGCATCCCGACGCCGAGCGGAACGGCTAACCATTTATGGAGACTCGCTCCGTAATAATCACAATGTAAATCCGGGAGATTGAATTCAATATGTGCTACCGCATGGGCACCATCCACCATAACCTCGACGCCTTTGGCATGAGCCATGTCACAAATTTTGCGAATGGGAAGGATTTGACCCGTCACATTCACCATATGGCAAACCATGAGCAATTTGGTTTTATGCGTAATTGCATTCGCATAGAGCTCGACGATCTCCTCATCATTGGCGGGATGCAAGGGTATGGACACCTTTTTTAACACGACGGCATGACGGCGAGCAACCTGCTCAAACATATCCTGCATCGCACCGTAATCTTGGATTGCAAACACAGCTTCATCGCCCGCCTGCCACGGAAATCCACCAATAATCATGTCCAAAGATTCTGTCGTGTTCCGGGTCAAAATCAGATCATCCGGAGAACAATGTACAACTTCCGCGACCAGTTTACTCATTGCTTTGCGGTCGGGGAACTGCGTCGTCCGCATGTAATAAGCTCCCTGGTAATTCACATCTCGAATATGCTGAATGTGTTTTTCGAGCGTGGCCTCAGGTAGGATATTGTAATAGCCATTTTCCAAATTAATGTAATCCGGCTTGATGCGATAGGCTTTTCGTAATGTCGCCCAAAAAACTTCATCGTCAGCCGTGGCGGGCTGTGCGAGTAATTTTGCCAACGAAGGCGCGAGGCTGAGGCCGAGGGTGGATTTGAGAAATTGGCGTTTGTTCATAATTCAAATGAATAGATTTTTTCCCAAAATTTCAATTAACTTTCTTGATTTGAGCATTACCTATCCATTTTAACCATATGAATTATCTGCGACTGCCCCGTCGTCAAAGACAACACTTTCATGAAATAATTTCCTGCCGACAAGAACGACAGATCAAATGGCTCATCATTCGTCACTTGATTTTTTCTCCAAACCAAAGCCCCTTTGATATCCGTCAATTCAGCCGAAACAAAAGAACCAAAACTAGTGGGGTACGTAATTTTCACAATCCGATCGAATGGATTTGGGGAAATGAGAAGTCCGATATCTTCCTTCTCTGTGGCAAGCACAATCTCACATCCACTCGCATCAATCTTCGCACCTGAAACCGTGTTTGGACACTTATCCATTGCATTTTTCACCCCATCGCCATCATCATCTGGTCGCTTATCTAGCAACTTATCTTTGATGATTAACATGTAATTTTCATCTCCTTTAATATTGGGATCTAAATCCAATTTGACTGAAGGCTGTATTACCTCTAATGCCCCATCCCCGTCTAAATCGGCGTAATCATAAGCATAGCGACCTAAATTTTTTGACAATGGGCCAAAATACTTATCTGTCATACTAAAAAGTGATAAATAATTGGGTTTGGATTTATATTCAAATTTTTTCGTTGAAGGATTAAATGCAAAATACTGAAATTCTGAAGAGCCATTCCAAGGGTAATTGGGTTCCAATGTATTCACATAAGGCACCAAATCTAGATTCCCATCTGAATCCAAATCGATGAAATACATGCCACTTTCATTGCTAAACCATTTGCCTAAATTCTTTGAATCAGGAAGAAATCTAAGCGTCGTATTGCTTAGTACCCCTTTCGTATTGGTATAAATAAGCACCTGATTGTGTGGTTCAATGAGCGTTAATTTACTTGGCTGAAAGTCTAAGTTTCCTAACCCTGAATATTGATTCGTCAAATAACAAATGAATTCTGGGTTCCCATCCCCATCCAAATCTTGTTTTTTATAGGCACGCATACTTTGATTTCCTGGATTAATAGGATCTGTGGCATTGTACACCAAATCAAGTTGTTTGGGATTCTGAAAATCAAAACTCGTCCCACCCAAATTATCGTATTGGTATAAATACAATTGTTTCGAATCCCCCTTTTTCCCGACGCCCAACAATTCCATCTTCCCATCCTGATTCAAATCGTCTAAGATCAATCGTCCTTCCGGAAAAGTAATATCGGTCTTCGTTTTTGTCAACGTAAAATTGCCCTTACCATCATTCAGTATCACGGAAAAGTAACGTCCACTAGTGCTTTGTGCCATTTGGACCAAATCCACATCGCCGTCATTGTCAATATCCCCAGATCCAATCGACTGAATGGAGTCAAAAATATTGCTCGGGTCTTTCGCTTTTTCGGCTGAAATATCAATTTTAGCGACTTCATCAACTATGTAATTTTGGTCTTTAAATGAATAATAGCGGTTCAATTTAAATTCCGACTTACTATAATCTATTTCCACTTGGTGGTTATTGTTTTTGGCTAACCACAATTGCAGATTTTTGTAATTATCTACCCCTGTTTGCTCTGAATGATAATGCTCTCCACCCGGGAAAATTTCCAATTTCCCGTCCTTATTCACATCTACGAGTTCATAATTTTGGATGGCATGGAAAATAGAATAGTCAAGGTAATTCGGATTGCGATACACCTCAAAACTAAAATTACCTTTGTTTTTAAAATACAACGGTACGGATAGATGACCCATAGCTATGGGAGAACTTATCCCATCAATGTAAGTACTCGAATGGATGATGTCCATTTTGCCATCTTGATTATAATCCATTGGAATACTTCCCCGGTCAAATGGGGGATGAAACTCCTCCAAGCCATTCACCAATCTACCATTTTCATTTTCATAAGCAAACGGATTTTTAATCGCATAGATATCTACCGTTTCAGTACTTTTCAATTTGATGGGATTGACCAAATAAGAATTCAGCACATCACACACATCTCCAATGCCATCCTTATCCGTATCCATTTGATCCGGATTATAGGATTTAGGGCAATTATCTAGTTCATCAGCTATTCCATCTTTATCTAAATCTGATATAACTATTTTTTTTACAATGGTTAAACTGTCACCATGAGTTCTAACAAATTCTACCCGACCGTCATTATCCAAATCAACCAAATCAAAACTATTTTTTTGAAACATACCTTGGTAAATGCCATTGGTAAAAAATGAATTAAATCCATTTAAATTTTTGAATTCAAATTTCTGAGTTGATGGATTCCATTCGAAATAATTGATATCATCTTTTACATTCCAACTTGAAACCGTATGTTGGGTAGTGTAAGGATATAAATCAATAAAACCATCTTGATTAATATCTTCAAATTGCATACCACTATGATTAAAATAAAATTTATCAAAACCTCCTAAATCCCCAATGTATTTAGATGTTACATTTTTTAAGGTTGCATTCTCTTGTGTAAAGACATAAATTCTATTTAAAGGTTCATATGTTGCCCTTTTAACTGGATCACTCATCACATCATTCCCAATAGGCGAATACATGTTGGTGCTGTAAATGATAATTTCTTTTCTCCCGTCTTTATCCAAATCAATTATTTTAAAAGATCGTAAACATTGACTTAATTGGCTAGTATTAGAAATCGTCTCCAAAACAATTGGATTTGAAAAATCAAAAACACCTTTTCCGCGATTTGGGAAATAGACCAAATCACTCGTTTTGCCCGTCTCTGTCCGATTTCCTATCCCTATGATATCCAAATTCCCATCCCCATTGATATCAAAACTGATCATGCGGCCCTCATTTAAAAAGTATAATGAAGGTTGGCGAGTCAACTTCATATTACCCTTCCCATCGTTATTTAAGTAATTCATCACAATACCTTGACAGTGCGTAGAGGCCATAGAAACATAATCAACATCCCCATCGTTGTCAAAATCCCCTGATCCTATCGACTGAATGGAATTAAATTGTCCCTCACAATCTGTATTTACAGATGAAATATCTATTTTACCAACCTGATCTTTTAATAAGCCAGCATTGTCAAAAGTATAGTATCGGTTCAACTTAAATTGATATTTACTATAATCGCGCGACTCCACATGATTAGCGTAATTAGCAAGCCATTGTATTGACTTTTGCTCCATACCTGGCACTACATTTTCCAAATGATAATGTTCTCCTCCCAGTATGATATCACTTTTCTTATCCCCATCCATGTCTTCCAAAATGTAATTTTGCAAGGCATGAAAAATAGAATAATCTTTAAAGTTGGGATTGATATAACTTTTAAACTTAAAGCCCCCTTGATTTAGAAAATAAAGAGGCAGGGATAAATGTCCCATACCAATTTCTTCACCGTTTGTGGTAGGACCATAACTTGCGATTAAATCTTGTAAACCATCTTGATTTATATCGACAGCCACTAAGCCTCGATCAAAAGGTACAGGAAGTGCTGATTTAGAAAAGCCAAATTCTTTATAAGGTACCGGAACACGATAGATTTCATAACCGTTTTTTATGGCAATACGCTTGGCTGATAAATCTAACATTTGCGGGGATTGTCCAAAATTTGAAATGACACACAATAAGGACAATAATGATAAAAGAAAGTATTTCATTGAACTAGTAGAATTTTTCAAATTTAAAATACTTGCTTAATGCGGAGAATACCGCTAAAAAATCCGTTATTCACGTTATTATAACAAATTCATCAGGTAGAAATCCATGATAATTTAGTTGATTTAGCTAATTTGCATCAAAATTCATTAGCGTGTTTAAACTAGTTCGAAACTTCATTTTATTCGCTCTATTAAGTGTTGCATGTCCTAGCATGGCGCTTGATCATTACATAAATTGGCTTCCGAACAAGCAAAACTTAAGACAACGCATCAATGTAGATACGCGAAATTGGGAAAGAGAAATAAGCATTGACCAATGGGCGATTGTTAGTCCTATTAAGCTTTCAGATCAGGATCAAGCGAGCATTATTAGCAAGTTTAACCGAGCTGACTACTTTTACCTTCCCAACCAATCCATCCGATTTGTCCTACAAGGAACAGGAATCGTATTAGATTTTGATTTAAAATCAGCAAGCCTAACACGCTTGGACCGTACAGTACATAGTGGTTACAATTTCAGTGCCACTCGCTTTTATCGAAATAATTTGTTGTATTCTGTGGGTGGAGAAGGCTTTTGGTCTTATAACAGACACATTACGTATTTTGATGAAAAATCATCCAAAGAATGGGAAATTTTAAGGCCGAAAAACAAGGGACCCGAAATGATTTCCGATGGCTTTCAAGGCTACTCGAGTAAAGATGACGCCTTTTATTCCGGGGGATCCAATAACAAAAATTACCTTGAGGATGAAAAAATCGAATATACAAAAGAATTCCAACGCTTCGATTTCAAAAATAAAACCTGGGAAGTTTTAGGCAACATAACGGATATTATCCCTTTGAAAGAACATCGTACGATCTATTGGAACGGAACACATTTTATTCAAATGGCACGCGACCGGATTTACATTATCGATCCCGTGCAAAACGAAGTCTACCTGTATAAAGACAATGCCACCTATTTCGAGGCTGGAGGAGGCGAATACTACCTCAGCGGCGACACAATTAAGTATTATCACTTCATGAACCGCGGACCACTTTCTGTGATAGCCGTGAATGCTTTATTGAAGAAGGCGGAGTTAGTGGGCAAATTTTATGAAGCCGACTACACCAACTACTATTTAGGTGCCTCGATATTGCTTATTCTATCTGCGGGAGCGTATTGGATTTACCAAAGAAAGCGTAAACTACAACCTACCTTTGATTCGCTTGAACGAAAACTTTTGAAAGCCTTGATGGATTCGGGTGATAATTTTATCCCAACGAATGAACTGAATGAAATCTTGGAATGTGGTACAAAATCACAAGAAAACCAGCGAAGAATTCGATTCATGACCATTAAGCAGGTAAATGAAAAGTTGGCATTCTATTATAATATCAAAAACGCCATAGAACGAACTGCATCTACAGAAGATAAGCGATTAATCACATATCGCTTGAAGAAAGGCGTTAAGGAAAAGATTAAGGCCATCTTGTAGGAGCATGACTTTCGTCACATCCCGTGTCGTTCTTCAAATGTATCTTTGTGTACATTAAACAAAGATCTTATGGAAACCTTGGAAATTTTTGTTGAAAACATCAAATGCGGCGGTTGTATAAACGGCATTAAAAATGCGCTATTAGCATTTCCCGGAGTAAAATCGGTTGAAATTATCCTCGACGAGGAAAAGGTCATCATTCACGGAGACCATTTAGATAAATCTGTTTTTGTCACAAAAATGGATGGCATGGGTTATCCAGAAAAAGGGAATAATACGTTCCTGAAGGAGGCGAAATCCTATGTGAGTTGTGCGATAGGAAAGGTGACGGCTTAACAAGAAAAAAAGCCTCCCTGAATCTCAGGGAGGCTTTAAACAATCCTAGTTCTAATTTTTTCTATGTTACAAAGGTACAAATTCAAAAATTTGCTTCCATGCACACATCGAAATATTATGTCGCAATTTACAAAAAACTTGCTAGTTCTTACCTGACATTCATCAGGTCAGCCTCCAAATTATCAATATAAATTCTTAATATTACCGCAAATTATCCTTGGCCTTCGTGTCAAAGATTGCATGTATAAACCTAGTTCTGAAAACTTTTTTTGTTGGCTTGCCTTGCTTTTCCTTTTTGTCGCGTGCAAAAAGGAAACCTTACCTATTGCTCCAAACGTAGAGACCAAAGAGGCTATAAATCCAAGAGCTACCTCCGTTACCTTACAAGGACATAACGCAACAGAGGATTTGCTTGGTATTACCGAACGAGGTTTTTTTTATGCTAATCACAACAAACCCGACGAGCTGCTCAAACACAAAGTGAGCGCCAGCGCAGGCAATGGCGACTTCGCCGTTCTCGTAACAGGATTAGCCGCGGAGACTTTATATTCCTTCGTCGCCTTCGCAAAAAATTCAGAAACCACATCGCTCGGGACCATCAAAACCTTCTCTACGCGCGAATATACCCTGCCCGAAGTCAGCACAGATAAAATCAAAAATGTGTACATCAACTCCTGCCAAGTCGCTGGACTCGTTGGCTATGACGGAGGAAAAATCGTTTTTGATCGGGGATTCTGTTTCAGCACCCATCCCAATCCCACCATTCAAGACAACCGCGTTTTCAGTGGCAAAGGCGAAGGCCCCTTCGACAATTTCCTCAATGGCCTGAACGAAAACACAACCTATTATGTCAAATCCTATGCCATCAACGAACTCGGGATTTCCTACGGGGATGAGCTCAGCTTTACGACATTTAATTTTAGTCCACCCATCGTTTCAAGCATCCATGTCAACGAAATCACGAATACGACCGCGAATTTCCAAGGCGAGGTTATGGATACGGGTGGTTCCGACATCACCGAACGCGGATTTTTATTATGTCCCGATATCGAAGACTTAAACGCTTGCCAAAAGTTCCTTATCCCAGGGGGGATTGGTGCTTACCGACTCGTCATCACGAATCTCAAGACAAATGTAAAATATTACATGCGTGCCTTCGCCACGAATAAAAAAGGCACTGCCTACGGAGCACCCATCCCATTCACGACGGGTGAATACACTTATCCGAGTGTCAAAACGGTATCGGTAACCGACATCACAGCACATGGAGCAGTACTCACTGGCACGGTGACTGCGGAAGGAAATACCACCGTCACAGAAAAAGGATTTTGTGTTAGCATTGTACCTAATCCAACAATCAATAACCTGAAATTCCCGGTGGCTATTGGATTAGGTCCATTCAGTTATTATTTGGCGAATCTATCTGAAAACAAAACCTATTACGTCGTCGCTTATGCCATCAATGCCAAAGGTGTTGTTTACGGATCACCCATGACCTTCAAAACGCTTTCAAGCATTCCTGCGGTGATTGTTGACCCCACAAAACCGGTGACCCCAACCAACCCAACGGAAGGTTCTTTAAAAATAGGCGATTTACATCAAGGAGGGGTTATCAGTTATTTCTTCAAGGAAACGGATCCTGGTTATGTTCGGGGTGAGCAACATGGATTTGTTGTCAGTCCGGAGGATATATCCAAATCAACGTATTGGGGATGTCCCGGATTATCCATCATCAAAGCACGCGCTGAAAACATCGGTGCAGGAAAATCGAATTCCGCTGAAATTATTCGGATGTGCGGCACCTTAAATTCCGCGGCAAGATTATGTGCGAATTATACCTATGGAGGTTATAGTGATTGGTTCTTGCCTAGCAAAGATGAATTGAATCAAATTTATTTGCACGCGGACGCCATCGGTGGCATCGATAAAACGGACTTATATTGGACTTCCACGGAATACATGGGTTCAACAATCACTGACCAAAACATTGCCTGGCTGCAATTATTCATCGACGGCTCCTACCACGAGGCCCGTAAAAATGAAGTTTATCGGGTAAGGGCGATTCATTATTTTTAAGAGGTGATTTGTAGAGACGCGATACCTCGCGTCGATTCCCTAGGCTGAAGCCTAGGGCTATTAATTAATAACCCCAGGTTTTAACCTGGGGCTCTACAGGTTTTAACCCGGGGACATTAGAAACCCTAGGCTGAAGCCTAGGGTTATAAAAATCGATTAATTCGCTGTCAAATCAAACAATTCCTTATCCATTTGTGGCTTGACCTCACACGTATTATCCAAATGCATCGTTGGCGTTGCAGCTGCATTATACGTCGGCCAAGTTGGCAAACCTTTGTGATTCGGATTTCCTACACGCGCAAAATTAATCCAGGCTTGGCTCACTTTATCCGCTAAGGCATATGCCTCTTTACCTCCACCCGTCATGTTTTCACAACGCGCAATGTTATTGAAACAGAAAGGCAATTCGAAGCAGTGCATCGATTTATATTTGCCATCCATCACGGGCGACTGCCATGTAAACAAATACATAAACACCGGCGCTGCATTCAAAGCCGATTTCATATTCGCTTGAACCACTGCACCTGGACGGAAACGCGTATCCACATCCATCAAATCTGACGGCTTCGTATCAGCAGGATATGCTTTCTTTACTGCGGCTTTATACGCATCCGCTTTGGCTCCAAAGGTCTTTTTGATATATGCATCAACTTCCTCCGCTGTCGCATTCGACATATTCGTCATTAACGAAGGCATAAATTCATTCTTCACGGTTCCAATCATCAAAGGGACATCCTTCGATAATTTCATTGCCTCATCCGAGAATAATTGATAAGGAAGTAAATCGCCGTCGACGCTTGGGCCCCAACTTAATCCAAAACCAACCACAGGTTTTCCAGCTGCTTTCATTTGAGCGGCTACTACCTGAAGCGCTTTATTTCCAGCATTTGCTAAAGTCGCAAAAGGAACTTTTTGCAAAGAATCAACACTGATATTTAGGGATTTCAACACCTCCGCAGTGATCGCTTGTGTTGTTGCCTTATCAAGCATAGAACCACGGAAAGCCCCACTCTGATTAATTGCTTTATGAAACAAACCTTTGGCAGAAGGCATTGCCATCAAGGTATTCACCTTCGCGCCACCTCCAGATTGACCGAAAATCGTCACATTATTCGGATCACCCCCAAATTGGCTAATATTCGTCTTTACCCATTCCAAAGCGGCCTTCATATCCATCACCGAGTTATTCGCTGAATATTTGTACTTATCGCCATAGGCAGATAAATCTAAGTATCCCAAAATATTCAAACGGTGATTAATCGATACAACAACAACATCCCCTTTTTTGGCTAAATTCTCTCCATCGTACGACTTCAATTCCTCTGCAGAACCCGCAGTAAATCCACCTCCATGAATCCAAAACATGACAGGACGCTTTTTCCCATCCTTGATACCTGGTGTCCAAACATTCACACGCATGCAATCCTCATTCGTATATCCCCATGAGTGATCGAAGACAAATTCAGATTCATCCTGCACTTGCGTGGTAGGTGATAATAAAGGTGCTACTGGTCCATAAGTCAAAGAACTGCGAACATTTGTCCACGCTTTTGGTTTATGAGGTGCCTCAAAACGATTCGCCTCCGCGTAAGGAATGCCCTTGTAGGTATAAATACCTCCATGTACATACCCACGAACTTGTCCAGATTCTGTAGGCACCACAGCCACATCTTTACTTAATGTAATCTGTGCCTGCGCAGTCCACGAGCCCAAAAGGCAAACGCCTAAGGCTAAGAATAATTTTTTCATGATTGATAGGTTTAGCTATTGTAATAATTTGATACAATAATAAGCTTTTTTAGCAATATCTCATAACCCCAGGTTTTAACCTGGGGCTCTACAGACTTTAGTCTGGGGAACTTCCGAAGTAAACCCCACAGGAACCCCTAGGCTAAAGCCCAGGGTTATAAAAAATTTTATACCTTTACGCACCATTAACTCCATGCCTATGAAAAATAGAATACTCCTCTTCGCGGCCCTATCCATCAGTGCCATTTCCATCATGTCGCTACGTAAAAGTCCCGCCAAACAAGTAGCCATCGACGGACCCGCAGAGAAAACATATACCCAATATTGCGCCTCCTGCCATGGGGAAAAAGTAGAAGCTTTCGTGGATCGCCAATGGAAACACGGCAATAAAAAAGAACAAATCATCGCAAGCATCACCGGAGGATATCCCGAATTAGGCATGCCTACCTGGAAAGAAGTTTTGTCGGCACAGGAAATCGAGAAATTGGCCGACTTGATCGTTGAGAATTTAGCGGGTGTGGAGCAATATAAATTTGCCAACAAGCCTACGAGTAATATCTTTAAATCCGAAGGGATGACTGTTCAGTTGGATACCATCGCCACAGGTTTAGACAGCCCTTGGGGTTTTGCACAATTACCAAACCACGATTATTTAATCACTGACCGCGCTGGAAAATTGTATTTGGTCGACCAAAAACAAAATAAAACAGTCATTTCAGGCACTCCTGCCGTGATGGCTAAAGGCCAAGGTGGTTTATTAGACATCACCCTTCATCCTGCGTATGTGCAAAACGGTTGGGTTTACATGTCTTATTCGAAATTCAGAACAGAAGCGGGTCAAACAGAAACGACTACAGCGATCGTACGAGGTAAAATCAAAAACAATCAATGGGTTGAGTCACAAGAAATTTTTGAAGCGAAACCATACACCAAAACGTTCCACCACTTCGGATCTCGTTTGGCATTCGATAAAAAAGGTTACCTATTCTTTAGTGTAGGCGAACGCGGCATGGAAAAAGTATTTCCACAAGCTTTGGATAATGACAATGGCAAAATCCACCGCATCAAAGATGACGGTAGTATCCCTGCTGATAATCCATTTGCCAAAAGCGCACACCCAACGGTTTATTCATATGGCCAACGAAACCCACAAGGTTTGACCTTGAACCCTAGTACCGGCGCAATCTGGGAAACAGAACATGGTCCACGCGGTGGCGATGAAATCAACATCATCCAAGCAGGCAAAAACTACGGTTGGCCTGTCATCTCCTACGGCATCAACTACGACGGAAAACCCATCACAGCCATCTCGAAAAAAGAAGGCATGGAACAACCGATCACCTATTGGATTCCATCCATCGCTCCGTCGGGATTGACCTTTGTCGTAGGCGACAAATACCCCGCTTGGAAAGGTAATTTGATGGTGGGATCATTACGTTTCAACTACTTGAATCGCTGTGTCATCAAAGACAATAAGGTCATCAAACAAGAAAAAGTCCTCGTCAACCTCGGCCGCATGCGGAATGTGGAACAAGGAGTAGACGGATACTTGTATGTGGGAACTGAAAACCCAGGCATGGTCTTCCGACTAAAACCTTTATAATTCTTTCAAAAAGCCTGATTCGTTCAGGCTTTTTTTTTGGCCACTCATCCCAATCTGCTTGGCCATGCAACGCATTCGTAAGAAATTGCATCTAGCTTTTTTTCATTAACAGCCTTATTCAATCCGCCTACATGCGTTTACTACTATTACTATTATTGGTTTCCACCTCATTGTTTGCTCAAAATTCCTTGCAGTTTCATTTGCAGGATTCGAACAAACAAGACCTCCCCTTTTCCACCGCCATCCTAAAGAAATTGCCAGATTCAAGCCTCTACAAAGGCTTTTTGACCGACGAAAATGGAATAGGGAAGCTGACAAAAATCCCGGCAGGCAATTATGTTTTACAAGTCCAATCGACGGGATTTATCACCCAAAAATTAAGCCTACCTACTATCACAGAGACATCTCAAATAGACCTTGGTGTGATAAGTCTATTGGCCTTAACCAAAGAATTAGCGGAGGTTGAAGTGCGTGCCACAAAACCACTCATCGAAAAAAAACTGGATAAAACCATCGTCAATGTAGAGAATTCGGCCATGGCGGCCGGCAATACGACCATGGAGGTTTTGGAGCGCTCACCCGGTGTGATTGTCGACAAGGATGGAAACATCTCCCTTCGTGGAAAATCCGGTGCCAAAGTCATGATCGATGGAAAAATCTCCTATTTGACGGGAACCGATTTGGCAAATTACTTACGCAACCTTCCTGCGGATCAAATTTCAACGTTGGAAATCATGACTAATCCCTCTTCGCGCTATGATGCTGCGGGAACGGGTGGAATCATCAACATTAAATTGAAGAAAAATGCCAACATCGGCATGAATGGTTCGGTAAACACCACACTTGCTCAAGGATACTTTAATCGCCAAGCATTGGGAGGAAATGTTAACTACCGCAATAACGGCTGGAACTGGTTTGGGAATGCATCCGTTGGCCGCCGTCCGAACATGGAACGGAATTATTTGCTGCGGAAATTCACAGCCCAACAAGAAAATTGGGAGCAAAACTTTCAATATGCGAATCAAAATGAAAATGCGCAATTAAAAGCGGGAGTCGATTGGTATTTTTCACCAAAAACGACCTATGGTATTCTAATTTCTGGTGGCTATAATCACAATAGCCTGAATGACGGACTAAATAGAACGGTGCAAATGAACAGCCAGAATGAAGTATTGTCGCGTTTGGATACGTATAATTCCATGAACAATCCCTTCTTTAATTATGCAGCTAATTTCAATTTCAAACACTCCTACGATTCCACAGGCCGTGAACTAACGCTTGACATTGACCATGCGCATTTTAACGATCAAACCCAAAATGACTACCGGTCGCGCTATTCGAATTCCTTATTTTTACCTGTTCGTCCAGATTCATTACTTCGAACAGGATCACAATCCTACATCGATCAATATTCCTTGAAATCTGATTATATTATTCCGTCCTTTTTAAAAGCCAAATGGGGTCTTGGCATGAAATCCTCTTGGGTGAAAACGGATAATGATTTACAATTCCGAGCAAAAGCTTTTCAAGGAGAACAGTATCAATTCTTAACCGGACAAAGCAATCGCTTCGTCTATACCGAACAAATCCATGCCCTGTACTTGAATACCGAGCGGGCCATAGGTAAATGGAGTTACCAAATTGGCCTAAGAGGCGAATGGACCTTTGCCGATGGAACATCTTCTGCTTATACTCAAGAACCCGATATTAGTTTCCATCGCGATTACTTACAATTTTTTCCAAGTGCATTCTTGCAATACGAAGCATCCAAGAAACATACACTTGGCATGACTTATAGTCGGCGCATCGACCGACCGGGTTATTCTGATTTAAATCCATTCGTCTTCTACTTGGATAATTATACTTACAATGTGGGGAATCCGATGTTGATGCCCCAACTAACCAATTCCTTCGAATTGAGCCACACCTACATGGGAGGCATTTCGACAACCTTGGGATATAGTCACACTGACCAGGTTATTACGCAATTATTGAAGCAAGATGTGGCTACACGTAAAACCTACCAAACGACGGCTAATATGGCGCAACGCGTGACTTATAGTTTGGGTATTTCCTTACCTATCCCGGTAAATAAATGGTGGACAAGTAATTCCGATATCTTTTTTAACCGTGCGGAATTAACTGGAAATATCGCTACGTCGACAATTACTCCAGCTGGGAATATGTTCTACATTTCCTCAAACCACACGTTTACCCTCCCGAAAGACATTAAAATTGAATTCGGCGGAAATTACTACACGGGAGGATTGGAAGGAGCCTTCTTGTTTGGATCAGGAGGATCGCTGAACATGGGGATTCAAAAAACCATCATGAAGAAGCGCGCAACCATTCGTTTAAACGCGCAAGATATCTTGTACACGTCTAATCCGCCGGTGACGATCAAATATGCTGATTTGGATGTATTGGTTCAGCCAAAGAACGATTCGCGTGTCGTTCGATTAAACTTCACGTATCGTTTTGGGAATGCATCCATCAAAGGCGCACGCCAACGTGCTACAGGCTTAGATGCTGAAAAAGGACGCGTCAAAGGAGCGAATTAATCCTCCTCACCTGCCTCGTCCTCGTTGTCTGATTTCCGATTTTTAAGACCCGAATTTTTCTTCGTGCTTAGCTTAAACGCAAGGCCCAAATAGAAAATTCGGGTTTCTTTTTTCTTCGTTAAATCACTCACAAAGCCAAAAGGCCTGGAATCATATACGGTTTGTTGGGTATTAAACACATCGTTAATCCGCGCATTCAACACCCAAGCTTTCAGCTCCTTTTTGAAACCTAAATCCACGGTGTAAAAACCCTGAATAATACCCAAGGGATGAATTTGAGCCGATTGATAAATCCCGCTGATTTGAAAAGATGCGGTGGATGATAAGTTCCAAATTTGGCTTAAGCGGCCATTCCAACTCCAGCGATTTATGTTCAAGGATTGTTCTTGTACTTGGCCTTGCAAATCGGTTTGATACAAGGAACTCGTTACATTGACCTTCCAATTTTTCGTTGGATTAAATGTGGTAATATTTTCAAAGCCCCAGGTTTCCGAACGAGCAATATTTTCAAAACGTGTCAAGGTCGTATCGCCTTCAAGCAAGGTGCGCACCCGGCCGACCAATTGATTGACTCGACGGTAAAATAGTTGATTGCTCGTATGCAAGGTTCCCACATCCATGGAATGTTCGATTTCCCCTAAAAAGGTTCGCTCGGGTTGGAGCATCGGATTTCCCGACTGCAGATTCAACGGATCCGCAAAGGATATGAATGGATTCAAGGCCTTGTAGGATGGTCGGTTCACCCGTGAAGAAAAGCGAAAGCCAACTTGTTGGTTTTTAGTCAATTTCCTTTCCGCTGAAAACGAAGGAAAGAGCTGAATATAATTCAAATTTGCTTGCGTAGCCTCCACGCGCAATCCCCCTTGAACATCCCATTTTTTCCCGCTGAAATGCGTTGCCCCATATACGGCCTGGATACGTTCTAAATATTGAAAGGCATTACTACGTTTGGGGTCTATATTCCAAATAGTCTGAAATTTTTCGTACCGAAAATCGGTATCAAAAAGTCGTTCTGTCAACTTAAACCCATAATCAACACGTAGTTTTTTGGACAACTGCGTTTCCCAATCCCCTTGAAAGAGCAGTGTATAATTGCCGCTTCTTGCTGAAGATTGTTCAATTCGATTTGGGAAATTCGAATTAGGAATATCAAAGCCCCCATAGAAATAACGTTGTGTGAAATCATTTTGATCCGATCCCATATTTCGAATCCATAGAAAATCCAAATGGGCTGTTGTTCTTTGCTTACCCACGGTTCCCAAAGAAATCAAGACATCCATACCACGATCATTTCCTTGCTTGTCGGCATCCCGGATGTAATAGCGATCCGGAGCGCGCACAAATTGCGAAAAATTCAGTCGGGCCTCATTGTTGTGATCTTTGGAATATCGACCAATTCCCTGCAATCCCAGGGTCCAGCGCGGATTTAAGCTATATTCCAAACGTGCTTGTAATGCGTGATTATAATCTCGATTTACCTCTTGGGTGTTTTGTTCGATTTGAGACAAACCATATTGACTGGCATTTTCGCGATACAAATGCTGAAAATTATCACGAATGGATTGTTTGAAATTATAATCGAACGAATAAGAAAATCTTTTAAAGCCGTTTCCATAGCGCGTAGAAAGAGCTACCTGATCGTGCGTTCCCCATTGCAAATTTGCTTGTGCTTGTTTGAATCCACTGCCTTTTTTCAGGACAATATTTAAGATTCCAGAACTCCCTTCCGCAGAATATTTTGCACCTGGTGCCGAAATGATTTCGATGTATTCGATGCGATCCGCGGGAAAAAGACTGAGCGCATTCGCCCGTGAAGAAGAAAGAATTCCTGAGGGTTTTCCATCAAAATAAATCGTAAGACTTTGGCTCCCCCGATATTGAATCGAACCATCGCCAGCCACGTAGATGGAGGGAATATTCGCTAACACATCTTGTAGATTTCCACCTAAATTGGTCAAATTCGCCGACGGATAAAAGACCTGTTTCCCGAATTCGGGTCTGCTTGCTTTCACCTCAACATTATTCAGCGTGTCAACCTGCGCCGCAACTTGGAGTGAAACTAGGCAAAAAATAAGTAGCCTAAGCTTCTGCATCGGCAGAGAAAGTTTCGTTGTCTTTGGAATAGTAATAGGCCTTCAATTGCGCGACACCTCTTTGGTAATCCACCTTCACCACTTGAACGCGGTGAATCGGTTGGCCCGTCTTATCAATTAGATCTTGAATCAATAATGCCTTTTGGTCCGGTTTAATCAAAGCCAAATTCTCATAAGTTAAAACCTGGAAATTTTCATGCGTTAGAGTCAGAAAACGACCTAATAAAAAGGTTACACCTACGAGCAATGAATTCGCTAAGATTAGCATGGGGTAATTTTCTAGAGAGGCAATCGAATTGATAATACCTAACGTCACAACAAGGAAAAAATAGCCCATTTCGCCGATGGGAACCGTAACCGTCCGATAGCGAAACATGGAAAACATGGCGAAAAGGCCAAAAGCAAAACCGAATTTCAGGTCGGCCTCAGCCAACAAAAAACACAGCACAAACAAGATTGAATTGAACAAGAAAAAGGTAAAGACAAAATCCTTGTTTTTGTATTGCGGATAATAGATAAATCGAATGACCAAGAAGGTAAAAAACAAATTGATCAGAAATCGCAGGGTAAAAAGCTCAATCATGGTTGGTGTAAATTTTTCAAATGTACAATTTTTATCGACCAAAATTGGTGTATGCTATGCGAGATTCGTGCAATTATCAATTCTTTGATATAGATCCAATCTAATCCGTAAATTAGTGTTCTTAAATCATTTATATGGAAGAGCGAATTAAACGTAATGAATTTTTAAAGTCCTTGGGGCTTAAAGGGGCCGCATTATTAGCCGTTTATTGTGGCGCGAGTGCCTGCCAAGCAGATGCAGGTGTAACGCCCGCAAGCAATGTTGATTTTTCTTTAGATATTTCAAGTCTTGCCGTGGGAAAATATGTCGTAAACAGCCAAGTGGTTGTTGCGCGAGTTTCATCCACTAGTTACGTGGCTGTCAGCCAAGTTTGTCCGCACGAAAATTTATTGGCACTAACCTTCAATGGAACGAATTTCTATTGTGGGCAACATGGCGCTTCGTTTACTACTTCCGGGAGTGCTTTATCGGTAACGAGTAAATCATTAACCGTCTATAAAACGGCCTTAACAGGAACTAGCTTACGCGTTTATTCGTAATATGACAAGGACATTAATAGCAGATCAATCGATTGAATGGACGGATTTAGGGGCGGGTATTCGTCGCAAAGTGATGGCCTATGATGATCAAATGATGATTGTCAAAGTGGACTTTGACCTTGGGGCTGTTGGAAGCTTACACCACCATCCACATACCCAGGCGTCCTATGTTTCCAAGGGAGTATTTGATATAACGATTGATGGGAAAACCCAGCGTTTAGCTGCGGGTGACGTTTATTTTGTACCTAGTGGAGAAGTTCATGGGGCAGTTTGTATCGAAAAAGGGGAATTAATCGATGTTTTTACGCCTATGCGGGAAGATTTCGTATAATAGGTCGGCAGGGTGTCCACCCAAAAACTGATTTTACCTTTATTTTCATTGACTTAAACATCGCTTTTCGCGATTTATCAAGTAATAGATATACGATTTCATATAGTTGGCCGTTGACTAACGCTGCCAGGGTCTGATGACCCCGGCAGCGTTTACCCAGCTATACGTCAATCGAATCGTAAACAATCACTTTCTTCCATAAATGGGAATTATTTTTCACAAATTCCTGATGGATTGGATGATCTTGATACACTTTTTGGCCGGCTTCGTTATCGAAAAACATCAACTCGGAAACGTCCCAAGACGTGTCTACAACATCTCGTTTTTCCGTGGAAGCTAAGGTACCAATATGAATTTCATTGATGGTTGGAATCCCTTTCAAGGTTTTCAAACCAGCGATTAATTGTTTTTTATCCGCTTCGGAATTCGGATTATTTAACCAGAAAAATACGTGGTGTAATAAAGGTTTTTTTGTTGGAGCATTTGCTGCGGAGGCAGCAATCAAAGGAGTCGCTGCTAAGAATTTTCTTCTGTTCATGTTAAATAGGTTTGAATGTAAATATCAAGATTTTTAAATGGACTTAAAACAGAAAATCAAGATTTTGATAAAGAATTCAGGGCAATACCGATTTAACATGCGACGTTTTAATTCATATTTGTAACATGAAAATGAAGCAGCTTTGGCTTTTTCGAATTTGTCTGTGTTTGACGCTCTTTGTAGCGGCCAATCGGATATTTGCATTTTCTGATGTCAATACCAAAGCTAAATACACACTTCAAGCTCAAACAGCAGAAGATCAGGAAGAGGATGATGTCCTCCTCCCCGCTATGGTGCCTAGTTGGAGTTTCTCAACAGTTGAATTTCCAGTCTATGTTGACCATTCAATCCGCGCTCAGCATAATATCTGTGTTCTAATACCTCTTTTTATTCGATTCCAAAATCTGCGCCTGTAGAATTCCGGACTTCAATCATTAGCACATATTAATTCATCAGGCTTCCTCATAGGCAGCCTCCTAATCACCCATATATGAAAAATTTATGTTTATTGCTTGTGAGCTTTTTATGCTTACAGCAATCCTTTGCGCAAGATAATGAAGCGCTAAAATTTAAATTAAACGAGTCAGGAAGTCATTATTTCCAAGCCACCTTATTGAACCAAGTATGGGTTCGAGCGAATGAAAGCAATCCCGGAACAACCGTAGAAGGCGATCCCGCATCAAGCACCTTCGATATCGGTTTGCGCAGAACGCGTATGCAATTATTCGGTCAAATAACGGATCGTACCTTCTTGTATTTTCAGTTTGGCCAAAACAATTTCAATGCCCAATACAATAGCACGGGGAATCGCAAAATTGCTCCATTCTTTCATGATGCTTTAGGCGAATATCGAATTTCGAGCAAAAACCAATTAAAAGTGGGTGGTGGTTTGAGCATCATTTCGGGTTTATCGCGCTTTTCCCAACCGAGCATTGGAACTATTACGAGTATGGACGTTCCTGTTTTTGCGCAAACAACCGTGGATCAGATTGATCAATTTTCACGTAAACTGAGCATCTATGCGCGTGGGCAAATAGGCAAATGGGATTATCGTTACATTTTGAGTGATCCATTCCCGATTAGTTCAAACGGTCAAACGCCACCAGCCTTGAGTTCTGTGGCGAATTTTAGTACGAAGGGGCATGCGATCCAACAGCAAGCCTACTTAATTTATCAGTTTTTTGATCATGAAAACCACACGACACCGTATATGACGGGATCGTATTTGGGGACTAAAAAAATTGTAAATATTGCTGCGGGAGCTATTTACCAGGCTAATGCGCTTTGGAACAAATCAGCTACTGGCGATACGACTTACCATGCAATGATGCACTGGGCTGTGGAAAGTTTTGTAGATATGCCTTTAGCGAATAAAGGAGCCATCAATGCGTATGTAGGTTATTTCAATACGAATTACGGTACAAATTATTTGCGTTATAATGGGGTTATGAACCCAGCGAATGGAAGTACATTGAATTCTGCAAATTCGATAACAGGTCAAGGAACTACCTACGGAAATTCGTATCCGATGTTTGGAACGGGTCATGTCATTTACAGTCAAGTGGGCTACCTTTTGCCGTCTAAGCGCTGGATGCCTTATGCAACGGCGACATTGGCTCAATATGACCGCATGCAAGGTTTATCGACGAACACGTATAACCTAGGACTGAATTATTACATCCAAGGAAACAAATCCAAATTGAGTTTGGACTTCCAAAACAGACCGAGTTACCAGGTGCAAGGCGATGTGATAAAAGCCGGTAATCGATTAAATACATTAACGCTTCAATTTCAATTATTTATCTAAAAATTGATAGCTTTGAGCATGCAAGCTCTATCAACTCCCCTTTTGGTGGCCTTATTCCTGCTTTCCACAGCAATAATTTGGTGGCTGGGAATTCGAATTACCAAAGTGGTAGATTATGTCACATTCCGATTTGATCTCGGGGAGGCTTTTGGCGGCATGGTTTTTTTGTCGATTATCACCAACCTGCCTGAAATTGCGATTACGTTGATGGCTGCGGCCCACCGTAATTACGATATCGCAGTCAGTAATATTTTAGGCGGAATAGCCATCCAAACGGTTGTTCTTGTCTTAATCGATGTTTTTGGGGTGGGTCATACCGCCCCATTAACATGGAAAGGGCATGCTCGGGTACTGATTCTGGAAGGACTTGCGTTAATTTTCATTTTGACATTTGTCTTGATGGGGAAGCAATTCCCAGAAAGCTTTAAATATTTTCGTAGCAGCCCCATTGAATGGATCATTTTTGGGATTTGGCTAGGCTCCATTTATTTCATTTCTCGGATAGGCAAAGCTGATGCAGCCCGCGAAAGACTAACCGAGGAATTGCACCATTCCCGTCATCCAACGAAACGCTTCAAAGGAAGTAGCACCAAAGCATTCATTGAATTAGGCACAGGCGCATTACTTATTCTATTTTCGGGTTGGTTATTAGAAGCCTCAGGCGAAATTGTTGCATCCCGATTTCAAATCAATGGCGTCATTTTTGGTGGAACCATTTTGGCACTTTGCACCGCATTACCTGAAATTTCCACGGGAATCGCTTCTGCCAAAATCCGCGACTACAACATGGCCGTGAGTGATATTTTTGGTGGAAATGCCTTTTTACCTATTCTGTTTTTATTTGCTTCGATGATCGGCGGTGATGCCATTTTGCCAAGTTTAAAACCGACGGATTTATATTTAACGACCTTGGGAATCATTTTGACCGGCATTTACATGACAGGCATGCTGATTCCTTCCCATCGGCAAATCCTCCGAATGGGGATCGATTCATTTATTGTTTTATGGGTTTATTTGCTCGGGATAGCAGGTTTAATTTTAATCATGTAAGATGCAATACAAAGAAGTACACGAGTCGGAGACCACTTATACCGAATTGATGATTCCATCGTATGCCAATTTTGGCGGGAAGGTGCACGGAGGAATTATTCTATCCTTATTAGACAAAGTAGCCTACATTTGCGCCTCCAAACATAGCCATCAGTATTGTGTAACGGTTTCCGTAGAAGGCGTTGAGTTCAAAAGTCCGGTGGAAGTGGGTGATTTGGTCGAGATCAAAGCCTCCGTTAATTATGTCGGTCGGACGACCATGATCGTAGGTATGCGCGTGGAATCTTTTAACCCGCGGGATGGCATCGTGCGCCACACGAATTCCTGTTATTTTACGATGGCAGCCAAAGATGAGCATGGAAATTTAACCGAGGTTCCAGGACTTAAATTGACAACAGAGACCCAAGTAAGACGTTTCTGTGAGGGAAAAATCATTCGAAAATTATCCCAAGAAAAACGGGAGATATTAAAGTCAGATTTGGAATTATCTGAAATGAGAGTACAATGCGCGGAAGAGCGTTGTACGATTGAAATATAATTTAAGTAAATTTTGATTCATGCTGTCTTTAGTGGGTACAAACCTATAAAAAGCTATGAATCAAGCACATGAATCCTCCCGCAGAACCTTTCTAAAGAATGCGGCATTATTAACTTCCGCGGCGGCATTTCCCGCGTTTATCTCCAAAAATTCGGGTGATAAAGTCAATTTAGCCTGTATCGGAATTGGAAACCAAGGGGGATTGGATGTCATGTCTTTGTATAGCACAGGACTTTGTAACATCGTCGCACTATGCGACGTGGACATGGGCGCTCCACAGACCTTGAAGGTTTTGGAAAAATTCCCAGATGTTCCTCGTTTTCAGGATTTCCGACAAATGTTCGACAAGATGGGAAATCAATTCGAAGCTGTCTCGATTGGCGTTCCGGATCATTCGCACTTTCCTATCACGATGATGGCTTTGGGAATGGGCAAACACGTATTTGTGGAGAAACCGATGGCGCGTACGTTCCAGGAAGTTGAATTGATGATGGCCGCGGCTCGTAAGCATCCGAATTTGGTTACCCAAATGGGAAATCAAGGTCACTCGGAGGCGAATTATTTCCAATTCAAAGCTTGGAAAGAAGCCGGTATCATCAAGGATGTGACTGCGATGACGGCGCACATGAACTCCCCTCGCAGATGGCATGGATGGGATCCTAAAATAAAGAACTTCCCACCTGCAGAAGCTGTTCCAAGTACCTTGGATTGGGATATTTGGCAAGGCGTCGTTTCGCCAAATCATGATTACCAAAAAGACTTTGTCAATGGACAATGGCGTTGCTGGTTTGACTATGGCTTAGGTGCATTGGGCGACTGGGGTGCACATATTATGGATACGGCACATGAGTTTTTGGAATTAGGATTACCGACGGAGATTAACATGTTGCGTGCGGATGGACACAATGATTTCTTTTATCCAATGTCGTCGACAATTCAATTTAAATTTCCTTCTCGCAAGAACATGCCAGCAATGGATATTACGTGGTATGATGGCTTGAATAATATTCCTCCGGTGCCGGCCAACTATGGTACAACAGAATTAGATCCGAACATTCCAGCAGCGAGCAATGGCAAAATTCAACCGGCGAAATTGAATCCTGGAAAGATCATTTATAGCAAAGATTTGACCTTCAAAGGAGGATCGCATGGCTCAACTTTATCGATTTTAGGAGATGCTGGAAAAGATCTAAAATTGCCGGATGTACCTAAGAGTCCATCGAATCACTATGCGAATTTCTTAAAGGCTTGTATGGGTCAGGAGAAAACGCGCTCACCATTTGCGATTGCGGGACCTTTGAGTCAAGTATTCTCTTTGGGTGTATTAGCTCAAAAATTAAATACGCGCCTGGTATTTGATCGTGACACGAAAATGATCACGAATAACAAATTAGCGAACCAATTATTGGTAGGACCAGCACCACGTAAAGGTTGGGAGCAATACTACAAGATTTAACGCTTGTAGATATTCGGGTAAAACGTCAAATGACCGTTTTCGTCAAAATCCACTTGGCTGTACCAAATAACCAAAGGGACATTGCGCTTAATCGTCAGGTATTTAGGCGTTTTATCGGAATAGGCTGCTTGGGCATCGAGTGTATCGATGGCTGTTGAATTTGGTTTCAATAACCAAGAACCGAAGGTTAATGGCTTATCTAGTCGGATGCAGCTATGGCTGTAAAATCGTTTTTCCTTACTAAATAATTTCTTTTCAGATGTATCATGGAGGTACATCTTAAAAGGATTATCAAATTGAATTTTCAAAATCCCGAGGGTATTCCATTTGCCAGTGCGCTGACGCATGGAGTACGGGAAATAGTTAGCACTCAAACGCCCCCAAGGCACCTTTTCAGGTTCTACTTTTCGATTTTGTTGGTCGAAAATCTCCAAATGACTTGCATAGAAATAGCGGATATTCTTCTTAATTTCTGGCACAAGTTCTTCGATGCAAATGCTACGCGGTACGCTCCAATAGGGCGTGATAATCATGTTTTTCAATTTACTGGAAAGCGTTTTGCTGGGTCTTGTGGGTTTACCGAGGACAACACGCATTTGCATAACCTGTTTATGAGATTCGAAGGCTTTGAGTTGGGTCGAGGGAATATTGACCAAAACCAAAGAACGATTGGCTCTCGCCGCGATGAGCCAACGGTATTCATTGGCTGCCTTTGCCAATAATTGTTTTTTCTCTGGGTTGTATTGTATAGAATCTCTTAATACTTGAAGGATTTGACTGACTTCATTTTCTTCACTAATTAGACGATTCGCTAACTCTTTAATTTTAGGTGTATTCCAAAGTTCGCCATAGCGGTTACGATAGGCATCGCGCGGTAGATTAAAATCAAAGCCTTGAAATCGGAGGTAAGGTGCTTGATTCCCAAACTTGAGATCGAGCATGAACTGTTGGACTGCCTTTTTCGCCGAACTGGTATCTTGAGATGTGTATTGATAATCTTTAGAACGGAGACCGAGCGATTCGGCTTGTTGCATCAAGGAATCGAGGGGGCTTTGCGCATGCAGGGAAGCGCTTACTAGTAAAAATAAAAAGACGATGTATTTCAATGTGTTCGAGCTCCTTTACCTTGGGTTGTTTGCTTTACCTTGGCTAGTCACCCTTACCTTTGGCAATCCTCCGAGGTTTGCCAAAGGTAGTGGTTTTGAGGGAGATTTTTGGGAGCCAGAAACAGAATATCAATTAACTGAAATCGAATATCAGTTGGCCTACAAATATTGCCCCTTAAAACCCTTAGCTTTGGCAATCCTCCAAGGTTTGCCAAAGCTGAGCTAGGAAGCTAAGCGCGCGCTAGTTGCGTTTTAGCTTTATCACGCGTAACCGAAAGAATATAACCGATACTAATCATCGTAAAGATCAACGAGGTCCCTCCTGCTGAGACCAAGGGAATCGGCTGACCTGTCACCGGAATCGCCCCTACAGCCACGAACATATTTAAAAATGCTTGGCTGACAATGGAGAAAGTTAAGCCGGCCGACATCAGTCCGCCGAGCGGTTTGGAGCTATACGAAATTGCCAGAGCGCCACGCCAAAACAACCACATAAACATTACAGGCAATAAAAATCCAGCAACAATCCCCCATTCTTCCACGATGATGGCATATACAAAATCAGATTCCGCCTGCGATAAATGAAAGCGAAATTGGCTATTTCCCGGACCTTTGGGCTGCAAACCACCTGTAGCAATGGCATAAAGGCTTTGTTTCAATTGATAATTCGTTCCTTGATCATCCAGCTCAATTTCCTCTTTGGAAGGATGCCCAAACATACGTTTCACATACACTTCAATTCGATGTTTAATCGTTTCAGCCCTTTGGCCTACACCACCCACAATCAATCCTATACCCGTGGATATGAAAATTCCTAGTACAATGGCAATGGCCTTGTAGGGCACCCGACCGAAAATCATTAAGACGATCGAGGTCACGAAGACAATCACACTCGTGGAAAAATTGGACAAAAAAATCAGAAAACAGGTCACCCCTAGTTTAAAACAAATAACGAATAATACGGCGGGATCATAGGCCTCCGGATCGGCTTGTCGGGCAGCAAACATCTTCGACAAAGAAATCGTCAAACACAATTTGGCCATATCAGAAGGCATAAAACTCAAGGGGCCTAATTGCAACCACCGACTTGCGCCGCCCGCTTCCTTTCCGTATAGATACGCGAGTCCGATGAGGAACCACGATCCGTAGAGGGCTAAATCCACATATTTCGTTGATTTCAAATAATCCTTTCGCGAAAATACCCCCATCGCATAAAATCCCCCCACCAAGATAACGAGTGACTTGACGAGATGTTGGAGCGGAACAAAAGGACCGCCCATCGTTAATCGCCCTTTGGCGGAGAATTGAATAATAACGCCAACGATACTGAGAAGAATAACAATTAAAAGGATGTGTACATCCCCGTCAAAATGTTTTTTGATGCGTTCCGAAATAGTGTTCATGGATTCTACTTTTGCGAGATGCAAAGCTGCAAATTCATTTTACGAATACGAATTTTCCCAAAAAATACTGTGACAATTTTTACGCACATTACGAAATAAAATGATTGCCAACGTGCTGAAAATAAACGGATTAAACGCATTCAAAATTGACAATTCGAAAAACACCAAACCGATATTTCCTACACAAAACCTGCGTAGTTTTGCGGCATGGCAATAGAACTAGAATTTATCAATTTGGTGATACGCAAAAGCACCTTGGAGGAAAAATACCAGGGCGGTATTGAACAATTTCGCAAGGACCTACCGAATCGGTCATTACGCGAAGATGAGGACTTAGTCCGATTCGGCTGTATGAATTGGAATGACTTGGAACATTTCACGGACATCATTGTAGCAAAAGGTTTGGAATACAAAGATCAAGAAACAAAAGATTTCGTGGTGATCAGCTCTTTGAAAGGAGCTTTGTGGGAGGTGGATTGGATAGGTTTCGAGAACAGTACATGTTATGCAACCATAACTTAAGTCTACACGCTGTAATACGTTGCACTTCGAACTCAAATCGTTGGCAAAAAAACCTAAGTCATTGGCTATAAAGTATTTGAACACATTTGGATTTTGCTGATTAAACGGTTTTGACCTATATTTGAGCAAATCGATTTTCCCATGCAACACACGTTTCAAAGTCCATGGTTTAGCACCCTTTTGGGATGCACCAAACACAAAATATATGTAGGGGCAAGCCAAATTGAAATCGACACGTTATCGCTCTTTCAATTCAGCCAGTGTACGCACCGGATTTTATACAAGGAAATAGATTCCGTCACTTTAGTAAAGAAAAATCTTTTTACGGAGCTGCATATTCAATTGAAGACAGGGGGACACTTTATGATCCCCAACATAAGTCATCGAACGGCATTCGAATTAAAATGCTGCTTAAGCGCGAAGATGTAATTATGCGAAATTATCAGTTTTGTCAATTAAAAATAATTCTATTCCCACTACCTTTGGCAATCCTCCCAGGTTTGCCAAAGGTAAGGGGTGGAGAATTTAATTCGTTTTGATTATCTTTCGTTAATTAACTAGTTCATTTGGAAATACTTGCGCCCGTTTTTGGCATCTTTACCTCGTTCATCCTGTTGTATTACCTCAGTTCATTAAACAGGTCGAACATCTTTTTAGCACTCTTTTTCCTGTGCTGCAACCTCGTGGTGATGGTCTATTTCGGTTTGCATTACAGCAAGATGGAGTTTTGGGAAGGTATCTGTTTTGTGCATTTCCTACCGCTCTCTTTCCTATTAGGCCCTACCCTATTCTATTACGTCAAGCACACCGTTTCCGAAAACAAAGCATTTACCTGGCAGGATTCTTTACACCTGATCCCGGCTATATTTGTTGGCCTCGCCACCCTCCCCTTCACCTTGCAGCCTTTGGCAATCAAAACACAGATGGCGCATCAAATTGTGAATTTCACGGAGGACTATAGACTCAATTTCAACTGGGTAACCTTTGAGCAATTACTCTATGGACGATCGATTCATGTGATTTTGTATGCCTTCATCTCAATCGGCTATTTCTTTTGGAACAAACAGATATTGCTAAAAAAATATGGCATAATCCCGTCTAACCATCCCATCATCCAACGTTGGTTTTTCACCTTAATCATTTTACAAGTCATCATCGCTTCCACGAGTTTAGGCCACATGATTACTTTGTATTTCAAACCTGTATATTTTCTAGGAATCTCTTCTTTGCAAATTTTTAGTGAAGAACACTTCTTCCGCATTTGTGGCGGTGGATTTTTTATCCAAAATTTCTTCCTATTCCTCTTTCCAAATATCCTTTACGGGAATATTTCCTATTCCTTGGATTTGGACGAGGCCTCCACTTTCCAGAAAATCAAATCCAGTTTTGCCAAACAAGTTAAACCCCTGGAGAACATCCCAGAATTCGAGCTACAATTGGTCGATTATTTAAAATCTGCACCCTTCATCAAAAAGGATTTCACCTTATCGCAAATGTCTTTTGATCTGAAGATACCTGAGCGAAACCTTTCTGCCTATTTCAACAATGATCTACAGAAGACTTTTGGCGAATGGAAAAATGACCAACGAATCGAATATGTGGTGAAATTGATTGAAGATGGTCACGCAGCAGTCTATACGATCGAGGCGCTATCCGCGGAAGCGGGTTTCCAGTCGAGATCTAAATTCATTGATGCATTCAAAAGCCGACAAGGCGTTACCCCTTCTGCTTTCATCAAATCAAAAAAGCCCGCTGCTAACTAGCAAGGGGCTTTTTGTACTACCTACTTCATCTAAAATTACGGAGCTTTCAACCCTAACTGTTTGAAAAACTCAAGGTTATCAAAAAAGTCTTGTTCCTCCGTAATTTTACCTTCAATAATCGTTGCAATCGTACATCCGATTACATCCACCGATTTTCCTGTGGCAGGAATCCCAAAGAAATTACCTGTGTGTTTTCCTTTGAACTGCCAGTATTTAACCAATTTATTTCCTGCTGCGAAAGATTCTTTCACGATAAATTCACGATCAGAAAATCCCGTGATATAGTTTTCGTAATAAGCTTTAGCAGCAGCCTTTCCTTTAATTTCAGGAACGGTATGCAACACTACATTTTCCGCATAGGCCGTATCTAAAATGTTACTACGTCCTTCATTGATGACAACGTCCCATACGTGACCATAATTGGCAACATTCTCTGCAGCTACTTTTTCATTTTTTTCACTTTGTGTCGAGCAAGAAAATAAGGTTCCTGCCGCAAACACGATCATAATTAATTTTTTCATATTTGATATGTTTGGTTTGTACCCAAAAGTATAAAACGCACATCCGAAACGCCTGACTTGGCATAATTAATCTGTTCCCAAAAATGCAAAAGGGTACAAATTGCCCATTGATATTATTCGATAAGGGAATCAAACTTTCGTTCTTGCTTTCATTAATTAATAATCAAAAAACACATGAAAAAACTAGTTCTATTAGGGGCATTAGTAGCCTCTGCATTCTTCGTAAAAGCGCAAACAGCTGGCAAAATATTTGTTGGCGACAGTCAAGGTAAATCATTCAAATTTGGTTCAGAAAAAAGTAGCAATGTTGTTTTGGAAGCTGTCAAAGCTTACAATGCAAACAACTCTGCTGCTGAGACTGCCTTGTGGTCTGATGAAATGATCAAGAAATACGCAGAAGCGAATCAAAAAGGACATGCGGAATATCAATCCGTCGTAAACAAGCCTATGGCAATTCTTCCCTTATATGCTGAGGGTCAAAAAACAGAAGTTGTCCTATTGCAATCTACCGAGGAGCGCATATTCAAAAATGGCTCAAAGCAAAATTTGAATTTATTCGAATTGTTCCAAGTGGATAAGTCGGGGAAAATCGCCGGATTTACCCAATACCATTCCATTCCAGCGAGCAATGAATATGGAAAGACCTATGGCGGAAAATTAATCTCTTACAAGCCTGGGGCTGATCCAGCAGGTCGCACTCTTCAATTCAGCAACCGAGGTGAAATTGAAACAATTGAAAATTTTGCAAAAGCCTATAATGCGATGGATGTGAAAGCGGTTGAGGCTATTTTGGCAGATGAAGTTCAATTTGAGGATTTCGACGGAAACAAATTCACATTCACCAAAAATATGCTTCCAGCCTTGTTCGCTGAATTTCAATCTTTGGATTGGAAACCTGGATTTATCCTTCCGTTCAAAGTAAAAGACACCGATCCGGCTTCCGGAATTATCGTATTCTCAAATGAAAAACGCGTCATGAAAGATGGTAAAATTTGGGATAAAAATCTAGTAGAACTTTTCGGTTTCAATTTGGCTGGAAAAATAGATTCAGTTAAGCAATTCTCTAGAGAAAAAACAAAAAATTAAATTGATTAAGTCCGTGGGCATATCGCTCACGGACAATATTTTTAAACCCAAAAAACCATGAAAAAACTTACCTTATTATTCCTTGCAATTTTTGCAATCACAGCAAGCACATTCGCACAAAACAAACCGATTTACATCAATATCGCTTTCCACAAATTAAAGCCGGGCCACACGATTGAAGAAGCGATGGCGCTCGAAAAGAAATGGAAAGTTATTCATTTGAAACGTAAGGCAGCAGGACTCATTGGCGCCTGGGCTGTTTATCCAATTATGAATGAATACAAATCTGAATCTGTGGATTATGATTATGTATCCCTAAATGCATCTGAGGACCTAAACAAGCTTACGCAATACCCAGAAGCTATGAGAACAGCCTTGATGAAAGAAGATCCAAGTTTTTATTCCTTAATGGATGAAACGTTAAAGGTTCAATCGATTGTTCGAAACAAATTGACAAAGGTATTAGAGGCTACAGGTCCTTCGAATGATTTGAACTCGATTATCTTGATGGAAACGATGCAAGTAACGCAGCAAAACTATTTTGCTTATTTGGATTTCGAAAAACAAGTAAAGGCTATCCAATTAGACCGCATCAAGGCTGGTAATATCCAAGAATGGTCGTTTTGGCAACATTTGGCACCTATCTCTTATGAAGGTTCTGGCCAATTCACAACCGTTACATTCTTCAAGGATCTTTCTAAACTGGATTTCGATTCAAGCAGCATCTACATCAATGGTGCAAAGAAATACATGAACTTAAGTCCCGAGCAATTCACTTAAAAAGTAGGGGATTTACGTAGCATCAACCAATCCGTATTATTGCAATACGCTGTGGGTACATTTAACTAGTTCTAAATTTTCCAGGCCGGCACAAGTCGGCCTTTTTTTTAACCCAACGGATCATGAAAAAAATATTAGCCATTGCTTGCGTCATCGCAGGCGGAATGATGTCTTGTTCGAAACAAGAAAGTAAGTTACCAGAAGGTGCTGTAGGTTATGTAATAGACAAGTCGGCCAACATCGATTTAGCCAAGAAATCGATGCAAGCCTTAAGCGATGGGGATTCAGCAACTTATCGTGCTACCTATTCGGAAGATGCGGTCTTTTATGACAACGCAGATACAATTACTTTAGACCAAAACGTTTCCTTGTTCACCGCTTTCAAAGCGAAAGGAATTACGATGAAGTTGGATTCCATCCCGAATATCACGGAAACGATTTATAACGAACCAGGATATTTCGGCGCGAATCATTTTGTTTACGCATATGCTTGGTTTACCTTGACGCGTGGAGACAAATCGGTCAGAGTAATTATTCACTCGGTTGATGGCATTAAAGATGGCAAGCAGGTGGTTGAGTGGTTGCGTTATGATACGAAGAAGATTAACGAAATCATGCAATAATTCTATTTTTACCCCCTCCTTTACCTTTGGCAATCCTCCAAGGTTTGCCAAAGGTACGGGGAAAGGAGGATAACGAGTCCTCCTTTTGTTATATTATCAGTATCTTGATTAACACAAATTACTCCATCCGATGAAACACACTTTACTCCTTTTCGTTGCCCTTATTTCCTTTGGCAGCCTTGCTCAAAATCTACCTGGAGGCGACCCCGTACAACTCGGTTTATCGAAAGAAGGACTAGCACGCGTAGATGCCTTTTTGGCAAAAGAATCAGAAAACCAACACATTCCTGGGTCGATCGGTATGATCGTCCGACATGGGAAAATTGCTTACAAAAAAGCTTTTGGTAAAGCGAACCTCGAAACGGGTGAAGCGATGCGCACCGACCACCTTTTCCGGATGGCGAGTATGACCAAAATTATTACCGGCGTTGCAGGACTTAAAATATTCGAAAGAGGACTATTCACAATGGATACGCCTTTGGAAACGATTTTGCCAGAATTTGCCAACATGCAAATTTTGGTCGGATACGATACCTTGAAACACCAATTCATCACACGTCCAGCGAAAAACAAAATCTTGATGAAGCACGTGTTTACACATACTTCGGGCATTGCCTACCCACCCTTCTCAAGTCTGGGCCGAGAAGGTTATTTAAATGCTGGCGTTACAATCGCGTTTCCTAAGGGCGATACAAAACTAACACTCGCAGAAATCATTCGCAGCACCGCAAAATTGCCGCTTGTTCACGAACCCGGTGAGAGCTGGACCTATGGAATGAATCTCGAAGTATTAGGTCGAGTAATTGAGGTACTAGATGGCCGCACCTTTGCCGACTTCCTTCGTCAAGAAATCTTTACGCCCTTAAAAATGACAAGAACGTTTGTAGGTGTTACGCCAAACGAGTGGAAAAACATGACTCAGGTATATACTCAAGATAGGTCGGGGAAAAAGTCGGTCTATACAGATGAAGTAGGAAAGCGGCTTTTAGGATTCTCGGCAGACATGTCGATGGACTACTACAAGAACACGAATACCCCCTTGGCCATGGGTGGAACGGACATTGTTAGCAATGTGGACGATTATGCTCGTTTCTTCCAAATGATCCTGAACTACGGAGAATTAGATGGCGCACGCATTTTGAGCAAGAAAACGGTTGAGATGATTGAGAAACCTTTATTCGATGTGTCGACGAATGATGGAGTTGCCAAAGGCGTTACGGGCAGATCACAGTTCAAAGCTGGTGTAACCGTTTATGTTTATCCTGAGGAACAGGCCAAATTCGAGACGATCTCTGCAGGAACTTATTTCTGGAAAGGATATTTTGGTACACAATATTGGGTAGATCGGAAAGAAGACATGATTGGAATGGTTTTCCTACAAATTGCACCTGAACCCACGCGATTCAATGAAAAATTCCGCCATTTAGCTTGGGGAAGTATCGTAAAATAACCCGCACTTACCTTTGGCAATCCTCAAACCAGGTTTGCCAAAGGTAAGATGGGGTATTACCACCCATAGGTCAGGGTCAAACTATAATTCCGAGGGGCAATGGGATTCACGGAATTATCATCGTGAACATTGTAGCTCAACACATCTCCCAAATTCGCCACGCGAGCCCGCAAGGACATTTTCTTGAACGTATAGCCCGCTGTTAAATCTGCTTGCACATAAGCTGGAAGCGCAATGAGTCGGTAGGCATCATTCGCCACCAGCACACGCGTCGACCGCCCCGCAAACCGTTCGCCGATATACACCGACGTCAATCCTAATTGAAAGCCTTGATGTCGATATTGAACGCTTAAATTTGCAGTATGCCGCGGGTTGTATTTTAATAAGCTTCCTTCGATATAGGTATTACTTTTGACATATTTCGTTTCATTGAAACTATATCCACCTGATATCGTAAAACCTGCCATGGGTTTTGACATCACATCCAATTCAATCCCCTCACTTTGCACAGAACCCGCCATTTCTTTGACATAGGAATAGGTCGTGGCATTGACCAAAGAATTTTGGGCCAAATTATTATTCAAAATCCGATACGCAGTAACATTTACCGAAAATAAACCATCCCAAATGTCATTCTTAACCCCCATTTCGTATTGATCGATCAACGAGGGAGGTAAGGCCTGGTTATTGATGTCAACTCCCGTATTCAAAGCAAAAGAATTCGAATAACTGGCAAACAAAGCATGATCCAACGAAGGTTTATATACGATTCCCAAACGAGGTGAAAATGCCCCATCAAAATTAGACGTCGATGCAGTTTGGCCAGTCGCATAGGCATAAACATCACTCAAAGTTTGTTGGTATGAATACCGAATTCCCGCCAAAACCTTCCACTGCTCATTGAGATGTATCAAATCCTGTGCATATATACCCAAGCGGCGAATCGGGGCCATGGTTTTCGTAAAAGGTATCATAGCCGGTTGGTCACTACGTGCTGACTTCAACGCATTAATATATACGTTGACCGTATCGTAGCGATTAAACTGATTATAAGCATAGGTATCCGTGTTATAAAAATCCGAATCTAGCCCTACTAATACTTGATGTTTCATCCCGGCCAAATTCAAAGAGCCAATTAAATCCAATTGGGTTATTCCATAGCTTTCCTCTACCTCAGATTTCTGTAAATTTCGAATCCATTGGCCGTTTGCAGAGATTAAGGTACCAGCATTCGGACGCGTGTTGGAGAAAAGATTACTGGCATTTTGGCGCCAGCCATTCATCCATTTTAGTGTCCAATTTTCATTGATTTGTTGTGTCAAAGTAGTCGTAACAGAACTTTGAGAAGATTTAATATTCGACCAATATACGCCTAAAAATCGTTCCCGGGGAATATCAACAATTTGATAATTAATGATTCCAGCACCGAAATCAGGCGTTCTTTGGTCGGCCAAATAATCTCCTTCTAAAATCAATTCGGTCTTTTTACCAAGCTTGAACAAGATCGACGGATTCACATATACGCGTTCTGAGGAAACCCCTACACGGAAACTTTTGGCCTGCTCGGCACTCGCATTTAAGCGGACGGCGATGTTTTTGGAAAGTCCACCATATACGTCGACCGAAGGTTTGTACATCCCCCATGAACCCGTACGAAGACTTAATTCACCACCGAAATTGAATTTAGGTTTCTTGGTCACCAAATTCAGCACCCCACCAGCAGCCACATTGCCATACAAAATCGCGGCACTACCTTTCAAAATCTCCACCTTCTCCACCCCACTCAGTTCCGAAATCATTCCGTTCGCATAGCGCATTCCATTCTTGAAGGTATTTGAGCTCGCCATCGAAAAACCACGCGCAGCAATTTCCTCTTGATAGCCACCCGTTGCACCAAAAATATAAACGCCATTCGTATTCATTAAAACATCACTCATCCGGTTGACCTGCTGGGCCTCCAACAAACTTTTATCCAGCGTCACGACACTTTGTGGCAAATCCATGGGTTTGATAGGCAATTTTCCGATGGTAATTGGCTTCTCGTTTTGACTCACATAGCCTACGACAACAATTTCTTTCAAATCATTGCTGGCTTCAACCAATTCCAAGTCCAAATGAAGAGTTTTATCTGCAACCAGATTTACTTTTTCTTGCAAGGTTTTATAACCTACAAAAGAAGCTTGCAAGTTATACATACCCGGCTTCAAGCCTTGAAAAGTGAATTTTCCTTCAGCATCCGATGGCTTTCCGCGTTTCAACTCAATTAGACGAATAGAAACACCTGGCACAACTTGCTGTTTCGCATCTCGAACAACACCTTCCAAAGAGGCCTGCTGACCATAAACCACTGTGAACGAAAAAATTAAAAGAATTATTAGGCGGATCATATACTTATATTTGTTTAGACTAATTATAAATAATGACCAAAACTACATGCAACGAATTACAAATGCAAGCTTATTTAGAATTATTTTAAATAAGCTAAAGCTCTTACCTTTGGCAAACCTGGTTGGAGGATTGCCAAAGGTAGCTTTGCGGAATCAAAAAATTAGGCTTAGAAACCAAACAATCAGATTCTTGATAATAATTATCAGTTGGCACCCATCAAAAATCAAAATACCCCTGTACCTTTGGCAAACCTGGTTGGAGGATTGCCAAAGGTAAGGATATGAAAAACACAAAACTCGTCTCAGTCATCTTATTGACCTTCTTCGTCATTTCATTCATTTCGAACATCATTGGGCCTATTATCCCCGACTTGATTCGAACCTTTCACTTGAGTCTTACCTTAGTTTCTCTCCTACCCTTCGCGTTTTTTATTGCCTATGGTTTTACATCCATTCCGGCGGGAATTTTGCTTGAAACATTCCATGAGAAGAAAGTGATGATGATGGCTTTTTTTCTAGCAACCCTAGGGTCACTACTTATTGTTTTATCGCCACATTACGTAACAGCCCTCTTATCCTTATTCCTGATTGGTAGCGGCATGGCCATGTTGCAAGTGGTCATTAATCCTTTACTAAGAACCGCTGGAGGTGAGGAAAATTATGCGAATTACTCAGTTTGGGCCCAATTGATCTTTGGTTTTGCGTCGTTTTTAAGCCCTTTGGTCTATCAATTTTTCATTGGTATACATTTACCTTGGCTAAGTCTATACATCCTTTTTATTGGAATCTCAGTCATCATGATGCTCATAACCCAGAGCACCCATTTTCCCCAAGTGAAATTATCGGAAGAGGAAAAACCTGGCGCTATCGCCATTCATCTGGAACTATTCAATAACAAACAAGTCATTTTATATTTCATCGCCATGCTCTGTTATGTAGGAACCGAACAAGGGATTGCGACATGGATATCGCAATTTTTACAAACCTACCATGGCCTCAATCCACAAACAGATGGCGCGAACACCATCGCTTATTATTGGGGACTGATGACGGCCGGAGGAGTCTTAGGGATCGTCTTATTGAAATTATTGGATAGCCGAATTATCCTGATAACCTTTACATTTTTAGCGATGATTGCCTTGGCTTTTGGCTTATACGGAAACGCAGATGCGGCCTTAATCGCCTTCCCGCTCGTTGGCTTTTTCGCATCCGTCATGTACCCCATCATTTTTTCGTTGGCCTTAAATTCTGTCACCGAACACCATGGATCCTTCGCCGGCATCATCGTTACCGGCATCGTGGGTGGCGCCATTTTCCCCTTCATCGTCGGTGGAATTGGCGATATTTTTGGCCTAAAAACAGGCATGAGTATCCTGTTTCTGAGCATGGGCTATATTTTCAGTATTGGTTTTTGGGCCAAACCTTTGATATCCAATAAGCGTATCTTCGATTAAAGCACCAAATCCCCCCAGCCTTTTCGATAAGTTCTACGTAAAAACTGATTCGCTGGTTCGTAATTGGTCACACGCATATTTGCACCATCCCATTTCAGTGCCTTGTACCTTCCGCTATAGGCATAACCTTCCATGGCTCCGTAAACGGGATCCATCTTTTTAACCTTCTCTCGAATATTAAAACTCCTCAACAATAAATTACCTAATAACACGGTTTCGGTCAACGGTCCGCCATAGCCCTCAAAAGGAGAACTCACCTCCATGTTGCCATAGCCTGCAATACTCGCATCAATCCACTGCCACCAATGGCCATCCATCCCACCTTTCACGCGGGCATATTTTTGTGGGATATGTTGGGCCGCCTCTTGCAATTCCTTCGAAAACAGGCGCGGATGCGAACCACCCCAACCACAGGCTATCACCCCTTTGGTCCCCACAAATAATGTAGAACCCTCAAAATCATTTTCCCCCGGATAATCACCAAGCGCATCATTCATATTCACATCGGGCGCCAAAGCCTGCAAACGCTCCGGAGTAATGCCACCATCCATCCAATACAAATCCAAATCCTTGCCATTGTTCATCGTAAACCGATATTTCAAGGAACTCGAAATGGGTCCGCTTTCCGGATAGGCCGATTCCTTAAAGACCCCGCTGTAGGTTGTCGAAGCACTCCCCGACACCTCATGCGGATAGCCCAAATTCAATAATTTAAACGGTGGCCCCATGATGTGGCAACCCATGTCTCCAAGTGCTCCCGTACCAAATTCCCACCAACCGCGCCAATTGAAGGGTACGAGGTTCTCGATGTAATTGGTTTTGGGGGCGGTCCCCAACCATAAATCCCAGTTCAGTTCTTTCGGAATTCGACTCGGGGTTTTCGGCCAGGCAATACCTTGTGGCCAAACGGGACGATCGGTCCAGCAATAGACTTTGGAAATCTCGCCAATCAAATCCGCTTCGATCCATTCGCGCATCGTTTGCAAGCCCTCACAAGAAGCACCTTGGTCTCCCATTTGGGTAACGACTTTGTATTTCGAAGCCGCCTGCGTAATGATTCGAGCCTCATGAATGTCATGGGTCAAAGGCTTCTGCAAATACAAATGCTTTTTCATCTGCATCGCGCGCAGACCCACTAAAGCATGATTATGATCTGGAATGGCAACGGTTACCGCATCAAAATGCTGACCTTCTTTGTCGAACAATTCCCGCCAATCTTCGTAAAATTTGGCCTTCGGAAATTGCTTTCTTTTCGGAGCGGCTTGACGCTGATCCACATCGCATAGAAAACCGATGGTCGAATTGTTATTGGGTGTTTTAGCCAAATGTTGGATATCATTATCCCCCTCACCTCCACAACCAATCGCCGCGATGACCAATTTATCACTGGGTGCGACAAAACCTTTACCCCCTAAGACATGTCGGGGCACGATAAAAAACCCCGCTGAAGCTAAGGTGCTTTTCTTGATAAATTCGGAACGCTTCATTTTTTGAGGGGTCTAACGGAAACTTCTTTGAAATACACGACATCTTCATCTCCATGATTTTGCAAGCCAAAATACCCGGAATCCGGTCGGCGTCCTGGGTAAGGTTCAAAATCAAATTTCCTTGCCGGCACAGGTTCCCCTTCTCGGTAATCCGTCACGAGTTCATCGTTGAGGTGCACAATCGTCCGCGGACCGTCTAAGGTGATCAACATGGTATTCCACTCGGGACCTGGTTTCCCGGGTTTGCTTTTGGGTTTGGTAAAAGCATAAAGTGTCCCACTGATGTGATATTCATCTTCGCCGGAGGTTTCTGGGTGGTTATCGATTTGTACTTCATAGCCATAGAATACGGGCATCCATTCCTCTTTGGGCTCGATAGGAACTTTCACAAAAATGCCGGCATTGCTATTGAATTTCTGCATTTTGTAGACGACTTTGATTTGGCAATTGCCCAGTTTTCCGCCAGTCCAATACAAGAGCCCCATGCCACCTTTGCTAGCGAGCAAGCCATTCTCAACGAAACGGGAGCCGCCGCCTACGTGCTTCCAACCGGTCAAATCTTTGCCGTTGAAAAGTGGTTTCCAGTTTTGAGCATTCAAGCTAAATGTCAACAGAAGCGCAACGAATAATAGGGTATTTTTCATTTGTATCTGATTTATTTCAACATGGGAAACAAGTTCCGAATTTCCGCTTCACTTGGCTGTGTGCCATATTCACAGATTTCAAAGGCTTCCGCATAGAGCGCTTTGGCAGCACGCGTTTCCCCATACCATTTGACGAGGCTCTTTTGTACTTCGGGATTGGGTTTCAACACACGTTTTTGCAATAACCAATCTTTGTATTTAGCTGGATCCTTGGGCACCTCGGATTCATAATTCCCGATCCAAGGCAACCACTCATAAAACTGCGATTGATGGGCATCGAGGCCGGCCAACTTCTTAGCAATCACCGGCGTGATATCCACGGCGATGTCGGGTTGGAAGGGATTGGGTTTCTTGAAATTATCTTGATAATAGAGAAATACCGGGTTTTTGCGGAGCGGTTCTACATCCGGAGCGACATTGGGAACACCCACCATAAACGCAGCATCTTGAACCAATATTCCCGTATAACGATGATCCGGGTGGTAATCATTTGACCTAGGCGCAATCACGACATCCGCTTTCCATTCCCGAATTTTTCGAATGATTTGTAAGCGAATTTCCAAGGTAGGTAACAATTCGCCATCATGATTATCCAAAACATCGTAGGAAACGCCTAAACGCTTCGCCACTTCGCGCGTTTCCGCGATGCGCCGTTTAGCAAGCATCCCGCCTCCCTGCGTTTGATGACCGGCATCCCCATTGGTGACGGAAAGAAATTTAACTTGATGCCCCATTTCCACAAATAAGGCAGCCGTTCCTCCGCCTTTAATATCACAATCATCTGGGTGCGCACCAATAAAAATGATTCGCAAAGGTTTCGTTTGGCCTACACTCGTAAACGCCAAAAGAAGCAACAATAGAATATTTTTCATAAGTTTAGAAATTACATGCCAATGATAGACAAATTGGCCAAGAAATCAAACCGGTCTATCCGGAGTAACAACAAACGAAAATGAAAAAATTAGTCCTTCTTTTTGTCCTTTTAAGTCTAGGTGCGCAAGCACAAATCGCCGATAAAATCCAGTCCATGAAAGCCCATCCGGGCTATTTCAATTTTTATTACGATGATACTGCCGACAAAATCTACCTCGAAGTCAACAAACTCAACGAGGAATTTTTGTATGCCTATTCACTCGCCCAGGGCGTAGGGAATAATGACCTCGGCTTAGACCGCGGCCAATTAGGTAATGAGCAAGTTGTGTTTTTCGAGAAGCAGGGAAATAAAATTTTCCTCGTTCAGCCTAACACGCGTTACCGAGCGAATACGACGAATGCGTTGGAAAAATTATCGGTCCAACAAGCTTTCGCGAAATCGGTCTTGTTTGGTTTTAAAATCGAATATACCCGCAATGGATCCTATTTTATCGATTTAACGGACTTCCTGATGCAAGATGCGCATGGAGTTTTGAAACGCTTAGCGCAAGCGAAACAAGGTACTTATAGCCTAGATAAATCAAAAAGCTCTTTAGCATTAGAACGAACCAAATCGTTTCCCAAAAACACGGAATTCGAAGCGCGACTAACCTTTGCTGGCAATGGAACGGGATCCGAAATACGTTCTGTGGCTCCGAATGCCGATAATGTGACCGTGGTGGAACACCATTCGTTCATTGAACTTCCCGACAACAATTATCAACCTCGCCTTTTTGACCCACGTTCTGGGGCTAATGCGATCACCTTTCAAGATTATGCTTCGCCGGTTCAAGAAGTGATTGAAAAAAAGTGGATTACGCGGCATCGTTTGGAGAAAAAAGACCCAAAAGCCGCTGTGAGTGAAGCAGTCAAACCCATCATTTACTATTTGGACAATGGTACCCCTGAACCCATCCGTTCTGCGCTGATGGAGGGAGGCCGCTGGTGGAACCAAGCATTCGAAGCCATCGGATACAAAGATGCCTTTCAAATCAAATTATTACCGGAAGATGCAGATCCCATGGACGTGCGCTACCATGTCATTCAATGGGTACATCGCTCGACACGCGGCTGGTCGTATGGTGCGAGCATCGCCGACCCGCGTACGGGAGAAATCATGAAAGGCCATGTGAGCTTAGGTAGTCTTCGCATTCGCCAAGATTTCTTAATTGCCCAAGCCTTGATGAATGCCCCATTTGCCGTGGATGGATCCAACAATGGTCCGATGATGGCGATGGCTTTGGCAAGAATTCGACAATTAGCTGCACATGAAATCGGCCATACGCTCGGATTTGCCCATAATTATGCGGCGAGTGCGCGCAACAATAGCAGTGTGATGGATTACCCTCATCCGCAAATCGAGTTCAAAAACAATCAAATGGATTTCAGCCATGCCTATGATACGAAAATAGGGGATTGGGATAAGGTTTCGGTCGATTATGCCTATGGAGAACATAAAACCCAGGCAGCGCTGAATCAAGTATTGGACAATGCTTACGAAAAAGGAATGCGTTTCATTACGGACGCGGACGCAAGAAATCCGGGTGGCGCGCACATTTATGCCCACCTTTGGGACAATGGAACAACCATTGTGGATGAGTTACAGAAGATTTTGAAGGTTCGCCAACAAGCCATTGCGAACTTTTCAGTAAACAATATTCGCCCCAATGAAGCGTATTCGCATTTGGAGGATGTATTTGTTCCCTTGTATTTCTTACATCGTTACCAAACGGAGGCGGTTTCCAAAATCATCGGAGGTTCGGAATATAACTATGCCGTGCGGGGCGGAAAAGAGCTGGTCTTGTCGCCAGCACCTCTTGCTTTACAGCTCGATGCATTGCAAGCGCTGACAACTACCTTGGATGCACAAACCCTCGCCATACCAAAGGACAAACTCGCATTATTCCCACCGCGCGCCTTCAATTACGATCGGACGCGTGAATCATTCAAAGGGAAAACGGGCATCACTTTTGATCCCATGGGAGCGGTGGAGTCGGCAGCTGATTTCACCTTAGACTTTTTATTGCATCCGGATCGACTATCCCGCTTGGCTGGAAACAAATCTGTAGATTCGAAACAATTGGGCGTGGAAGAAACTTTGGATAGGCTGATGCAAGCAACGATTAATAAATCACATACAGATTCTTATCTGCATGCCACGCAAGAAACCATCAATTTTAAAGTCGTTTCGGCCTTATTGAACGCATTGAATGCACCTAGCATTTCTCCCCTAGCGGCGGCGCAGGTGCAAGCATCAGTACAGAAGATTCGGGCAAATTATAGCCTTAAACCAACCGCCATGGCAAAATACATCGTTCAGACGATTGACCAATTTAAGGCGAATCCGAACGATTGGAAACCGATGCAAACGCCCAATATTCCAGATGGGGCACCTATTGGGATGGACTGCTTGGATTGATTTTAATTGGCGCCCTCATCCACTTTGTGGATGAAATCGATAACCCCTTTCATGTAGACCTTTTGGTCATCCCACATGGAAAGGTGACTTCCGTTTGGACAATATAAATAGGAGCCTTTTTGAACCATTTTACTTTGTTCCTCCATGGCTTTTGGATCCATGGTGTCATATTTTCCTCCAATCATCAAGGTAGGAACGGAGATTTCTTTCAAGCGGTTTTTGATGTTCCATGTTGCCAAAGAACCTCCAATACCAAATTCACTTGGGCCTTGCATTTGTGTATAGATGACCCCGTTTGCGTGTTTCAAGGAGCGATTTAGGGCATCTGGCCATTCCTGTAAACGACAAATATGTTCATGGTAAAAATTCGGAATTAGCAATTCCATGTAGCGGGGATTGGCAAAATCCTTTTTGGCCTCAATTGCACGGATTTCTTTTAAAATTTGTGGATCCATTTGTTTGGCCAAAACCTCATCCGCGTATTTTCCATATTCGGGTGCGCTAGCGACCATGTTGGAAATCAACAAACCTTTCAGATTTTTCTGGTATTTCAGCGCATATTCCATCCCTAAAATGCCACCCCAAGAATTTCCTATAATGTAGAAATTAGATGCATCCGCCCCGATTGCCTTGCGAACTTGCTCGACTTCTTCGACAAAACGCTCGTTGGTCCATAAAGTCGTATCCTTCGGCTGGTCGCTATAATAAGACCCCAATTGGTCATATTCATAAAACTCAAAACCCTCTCGTTGGAAAAAGGTCTCGAAACATTCCATGTATTCATGCGTCATGGCAGGACCGCCATGGAGCAATAAGATTTTGATTTTGGGATTATTGCCAAATCGTTTTGTCCAAACCTTGAACGTTCCCTTCGGTGTTTGAATGGGGATCATCCGGACACCTGCGGATTCGAGACTGTCTCCATAATTGAAGTACGAGGAAACGCTCGTTTCTTTTATTCCACAAGATTGTAATAGCCAAAGACTAGCGAATAGAAGGAATATTTTTTTCATCGTGATAGGTTTTATTTTAGAAATATACAAAAATCAGGTACCTCCCTCTTAACCTTTGGCAATCCTCCCCAGGTTTGCCAAAGGTAGTTTTTTCAGGGGAAAATACTAAGGTCAAAAAAATCAGCTTGTTGATAATTTTTATCAGTTGGTTTAATCGAAAGCAAAGTCCAGCGAACTACCTTTGGCAAACCTGAGGAGGATTGCCAAAGGTTAAGTGTTTTTGTTTTAAAAGCTTTTGGAGTACTTTTGACGTCGATGAACATAAAGATTCCCAAGGTATTTTTCATTACCCCGCCGTTTACCCAATTAAATACGCCATACCCTGCGACGGCTTATTTGAAGGGTTTCTTGAATACGAAGGGGATGGAGTCGTATCAGGCCGACTTAGGTTTGGAAGTTATTCTCCAACTGTTTTCGAAAAGAGGACTCCAACGATTATTCGCTCACATTGAAGCATCCGGCAAAAAACTGAATGAAAACGGGCAGCGCACGCTCCGACTGAAACAGTCCTACATTCGCACCATTGACCCTGTTATTTCCTTTTTGCATGACAAAAACCCCACCATGGCGCATGTCATTGCCGAGCAAAATTACCTGCCGGAAGCGTCACGTTTTCAGCAAGTAACGGATTTGGAATGGGCCTTTGGTAGCATGGGCGTGCGCGATAAAGCGCGACATTTGGCTACACTTTATTTAGAAGATATTTCGGATTTAATCATAGATGCCGTTGACCCCCATTTTGGGTTCAGTCGCTACGCGGAGCGGCTCGGGCGATCGGCATCGAGTTTTCATGAATTAAACCAGGCATTAGAAGCCCCACTAACTTACATTGATGATATTTTGGTAGAATTATTAGCTGCCAAAATTCAAACCGAAAAGCCCGATTTGGTTGCCATCACAGCACCGTTTCCGGGCAATTTATACAGTGCCTTGCGTTGCGGGCAATGGATCAAAAAACACCATCCGAAAATCAAAGTCGCCTTTGGTGGTGGATATGCGAATACGGAATTACGATCTTTACAAGATCCCCGCGTGTTTGAATTCGTCGACTTTATCACTTTGGATGACGGGGAAACACCCCTGATGAATTTGCTGGAGCATTTACAAGGCGAACGAGCATTAAGCGACTTGAAACGCACATTTTGCTGCATCGATGGAACGGTTACGTACATCAATGGCTCCAAAGATTCAGATGTCAAGCAGAAAGACGTGGGAGTACCGGATTATTCGGATTTACCCTTGGATTCCTATTTATCTGTCATCGAAATCGCCAATCCGATGCATCGCCTTTGGAGTGATGGCCGCTGGAATAAGTTGACGCTGGCCCATGGTTGTTATTGGGGTAAATGTACTTTCTGCGACATTTCTTTGGACTACATCAAAAACTACGAATCCACGACCGCACCTATGTTGGTCGACCGCATGGAGGCGATGATTGCCCAAACTGGAAACAATGGCTTCCATTTTGTAGATGAAGCCGCGCCACCGGCCTTGATGCGCGATGTGGCATTGGAAATCATTCGCAGGGATTTGACGGTGGTGTGGTGGACAAATATTCGATTTGAGAAAAGTTTCACGAAGGATTTATGCCAATTATTGGTGCGCTCAGGCTGCATTGCTGTTTCGGGTGGATTGGAAGTAGCATCGGATCGTTTATTGGACTTAATTGATAAAGGAGTTACGGTGGCCCAAGTAGCCCAAGTCGCGGATCATTTTACGCAGGCTGGCATTTTGGTCCATGCCTATTTGATGTATGGATTCCCGACGCAGACCGCGCAGGAGACGGTGGATTCACTGGAAGTTGTACGCCAACTCGTCGAAAATGGGGTGATGCACTCCGGTTTTTGGCATCAATTTGCGTTGACGGCGCACAGTCCGGTGGGCTTGAATCCGGATGCTTATCACATAAAAATATTGAATCCGGAACCGGGAAGCTTTGCCAATAATGATTTGGAACATGCCGATCCAAAGGGTGCTGATCATGCACAATTTAGTGAGGGCTTAAAGAAATCCTTGTTTAATTATATGCATGGCATTGGTTTAGACATGCCTTTGCAGGAGTGGTTTGAGTTCAAAATTCCGCGGACGCAGATTCCTAAAA
>JAHEAY010000018.1 GCA_024642485.1 Cytophagaceae bacterium | reverse complement strand
TGCCAATAGTGCTTTATTAATTAAACTCTAAACCATGAAAAGCTTTACAAAACCTAAATTATCCATTACCCAAATCATCAACATGAGTGTTGGATTCTTAGGAATTCAATTTGGTTTTGCCTTGCAAAATGGAAATGCCTCTCGAATCTTACAGAGTTTTGGTGCGGATGTCGAACAATTGTCATGGTTCTGGTTAGCCGCTCCTTTAACAGGTATGATTATTCAGCCCATCATTGGTTTTTATTCTGACCGCACTTGGAATTTCTTAGGTCGTCGGAAGCCTTTCTTTTTAACGGGTGCTATTTTAGCAGCCTCTGCCCTTTTCTTTTTTCCACATGCGGGAGCTTTAGCCGGTTTTTTACCTCCTATGATTGTCGGTGCAGGTATTTTGATGATGATGGATGCTTCATTTAATGTTTCCATGGAACCCTTCCGAGCGTTGGTGGCGGATAATTTGCCGGATGAGCAGAGTACCTTGGGATTCTCGGTTCAAACTTTTTTAATTGGAATTGGTGCCGTTGTAGGATCTTGGTTGCCCTATATTTTTGGTGAATGGGTTGGTATAGCGAAAGATGCGGCCCCGGGTCAAATTCCGGATAATGTCGTGTATTCATTTTATGTAGGTGGAACCGTATTCATATTAGCGATTTTATGGACAATCCTGACCACAAAAGAATATTCCCCTTCCGAAAGAGAATCGATGGGTTTCCAAGAAGAAGGTCAGGAAGATACCTTGTTTTCAGTTTTCCGTTACATTATAGAAATGCCGAATACGATGCGCCAATTAGGATTGGTGCAATTTTTCTCTTGGTTTGGTTTATTTTCCATGTGGGTTTTTTCAACACCTGCAATTGCACATCATGTGTATGGAGTAGCTTCGGATGATCACAGTTCAACAGCTTTTCAAGATGCGGCCAATTGGGTTGGTATCATATTTGGGGTATATAGCGGTGTTTCTGCTATCTATGCAGCATTTTTACCGCAGATTGCGCGTAAAATTGGTAATAAAGCGACACATGCGGTATCTCTTGTGGCTGGTGGTTTAGGATTGATTTCAATTTATTTTATCTCAGATCCTACGATGCTGATATTTAGCATGGTGGGTGTAGGCATGGCTTGGGCTAGTATTCTAGCGATGCCTTATGCCATTTTAGCGGGTTCAATCCCTTTGGCTAAAATGGGGGTATACATGGGTATTTTCAATTTCTTCATTACAATTCCACAAATTGTCAACGGAATCGTTGGTGGCTCAATTGTGAAGTATTTATACGGTGGTGAGGCTATTTACGCCATTTTCATGGCTGGTGTGTTTTTCTTGATGGGTGCTGTCAGCGTATTATGGATCAAAGAAAAGTAGTTCTTATTGGTTTGCTGTTTAGTTTTTCGGCAGCATTTGGCCAAAAAACATCCTCCTCATTAGTCGATATAGGTAAGCGTTTTCTAGGCAAGCCGTATCGTGCGAATACGCTTTCCGTAGGTAATCCGGAACAATTGAATACATCGAAAGAATCTTTTGATTGTGTGACTTTTTTGGAAAATTGTTTAGCCATTCGAAACGCCAAAGATGTTGATGCGCTATATTCAATAGCACTGAAACATGTTCGTTATGCGGGAGATTCTGTACAATATGAAAACCGCTTTCATTATTTTTCGGATGCCATGATTGCCTTAGATTATCCTCAAATTCTAGACAAATCGCATGTAAGTGTTTTGCCAAAGGACTTTACATTTCTTTCGTCATATCTACGTTCGAAAAAGCTCCCTGCAATAAATATTGCACTGCTTGAAAATCGTGAAAAAACATTAGCTAAACGTCCTTTTCAATTTACAGCTGTTGGCAATATAGCTCATTTATTACCAAGCATTCAATCAGGTGATTTGGTCGCATTTGTTACGAAAAATCCACATTTAGACTTCTTGCATACGGGCATGCTGCTTCGTGAAGGTAATTCTATTCATTTATTACATGCCTCGCAAGACAAGAAACAGGTCGTGTTAAGTTCACAGAATTTAGGAGAATACTTGAAATCACACCCAAAATTCATTGGAATTTGTGTTTTTAGGCCTATTTTTAATGAATGAAAAAATACGACTTTGATCAGGTCATCGACCGAAAAAATACCTTCAGTTTTAAGTGGGACAATGTAAGCTATGGAGATCGGGATATCTTACCTATGCCAGTAGCTGATATGGAGTTTCCAGTCGCAGATGAAATTCTAGCTGCGATTGATAAGATCACCGAACACAAGATTTTAGGTTATTCCATCGTGCCTGAATCACTTCAAATAGCCGCTCAGAAGAAGATTTCCAGAGATTATGCTTGGGAAACAAAATTGGAATGGCAAGTTTGGATTCCGGGTATCGTTCCTGGGATTACTGCGGCCTGCGCTGCTTTCTCTTCTCCACAAGATGGTATTTTAACAGCTGTTCCCGTTTATCACCCCTTTCATTTAGTTGCGGGCTGGTTAGATCATCCGCTATTTACCTTTCCGATGATTGAGGAAGCCGGTCGATGGACGTATGATTTTATTGCTTTTGAAGAGGCTTTGAAAAAAGGCCCCAAAGTGTTTTTGTTTTGCAATCCGCATAATCCGGGTGGGACTGTTTTTACGAAAGAGGAGATAAAGCGAATTAAAGATTTATGCCAAAAATATGATTGTAAGATCATATCAGATGAAATTCATGCCGACTTGAAAATAGATTCGTCTGTACAACATACCTGTATTCAAAGTGAGATTTCCTTTTTTGCTACTTCGAAAGCGTATAATACAGCGGGTTTGGGTGGAGCTGTAGCTATTATCCCTGATCCTGCCATTCGTTTGGCATTTCAAAAGAAGACTTTTGGGTTTTTTCCAATGCTTTCAAGACATAGCATTGAGGTAATGCTTGCAACCTATGCCATGCCTTCGGATTGGATTGATGCGCTTCTACCCTATTTACGGTCAAATCATGACTTATTATTGTCTCGGATGAATCAATTGCCAGGAATCAAGATGCTTCCCTTAGAAGCTACTTATTTAGCATGGATTGGATTTGATTCCAATCTGCATGGTGATTTGCAGAAACGCTTGTTTGAAGCGGGATTACATGTTTTGCGTGGTGAGCAATTTATGGGCGGTGATTTTGTTCGATTGAATTTCGCCTGTCCTAAATCGCAATTGCTTAAAGCCATTGAAATTATTGAAAGCGTTGTTCATGCGACTTCTTAAGTTCATTCTTTTTATCGTTTTAGTGACTTCAATGGTTGGACTCTTCTATTTTGTTCAACAATGGGAGGATGAACCTATGCAGGTTAGCTTGGAAGATCAATTACATTTTTCTTCTTCTGCCGACTCATTAGCTTCGGATGCGGCAGTTGATGCCCAACAAATTCAACAAGCAACAGCCATAAATGCATTCTTGGAAGATTATGAGGCACATGTTGAAAATCACGTGCTTTTGTTATCAAAAAATAATCGATTGCTACATCAGTATAAGTTGAATAAAATAGAAGTAGATCAATTATTGCTTGCTGATATGAATGGAGATGACTTGCCAGAATGTTGGGTTTTAGGCCATAAGCCAAGTAAACAAGTTGAAATTTTTGCTTTAGAATTCAAGTCGGGACATAGCAAACGAATAAATTTTCCTACCTTGAAAGGAAGTCAGGCCTTCGGATATGTGGGGGGAGATTCTTTGTATTTGGAGAAGACGACGATTGCCCGTCAATTTAATTTTGCGCATGATCCCTATGCCGATGTGGAAAGTGGAAAGCGCGTGTGTTTTTATCAATACGGTAAAGACCAAAGTTTTGTATTAAAGAAAACAATAGACCTAGAATAACGATGAAACCTAATTTACGCTCCCAACAATGGTTTGGAAAAACTGGCAAGGATGGCTTTATTTACCGTGCTTGGATGAAAAATCAGGGTATTCCTGATGATTATTTTCAAGGGAAACCTGTCATTGGGATTTGTAATACGTGGTCAGAATTAACGCCTTGTAATGCGCATTTTCGTGAATTAGCTGAATTTGTTAAAAAGGGAATTATTGAAGCCGGTGGTTTCCCGGTTGAATTTCCTGTGATGTCGCTGGGTGAAACATTGATTAAACCCACGGCGATGTTATATCGAAATTTGGCAAGTATGGATGTTGAAGAATCCATTCGTGCCAATCCGATTGATGGTGTGGTATTAATGTGTGGTTGTGACAAGACGACACCTTCCCTTGTGATGGGGGCTTGCAGTGTGGATTTACCTACTTTGGTTATATCGGGAGGACCTATGATGAAGGGTAAATTCAAAGGTAAAGAAATTGGGACTTCGGATGTTTGGCGTTTCGCAGAAGCATATAAATTAGGGGAACTATCTCAAAAGGAATTTATTGAAGCAGAAGCTTGTATGGCGCGTACGCCAGGACATTGTGCCGTGATGGGTACTGCTTCCACGATGGCTACCATGGTAGAAGCTTTGGGCTTAAGTTTACCTCAAAATGCGGCCATTCCTGCAGCTGATGTTCGGAGAAAGGTGTTAGCCCAACATTCCGGTCGGCGTATTGTCGAGATGGTCAATGAGGATTTGAAAATGTCGAAAGTATTGACCCGACAAGCCTTTGAGAATGCTATTCGTGTGAATGCGGCAACAGGAGGTTCGACCAATTTTGTTATACACTTATTAGCGATTGCGGGTCGGATTGGTGTTGATTTGCATTTAGATGATTTTGATAAGTTCTCTTTGAATATTCCTTTATTAGCGAATATTCAGCCTTCTGGGGCTCATTTCATGGAGGATTTATATTATGCAGGAGGTTTGCCAGCATTGATGAATCAAATGAAAGCGCATTTGCATACGTCGAGTATTACCGTCAATGGTAAAACGGTGGGAGAAAATATCGCAGATACACCTATCTATGATCCGAGCATTATTTCAAGTTTCGATGAACCTTTCAAACCGGATTCGGGTATTGCTGTTGTTCGTGGAAATTTAGCACCTCAAGGTGCCGTGTTAAAGCCTTCCGCTGCTTCTCCGGAGTTATTTAAGCACCGTGGCAAAGCTGTCGTGTTTGAAAATATAGAAGATTACCATGCACGCATTGATTCGCCAGAATTGGATATCGATGAAACGTCTGTGATGGTTTTGAAAAATGTAGGTCCTAAAGGATACCCGGGTATGGCGGAAGTAGGCAATATGGGAATACCGAAGAAACTATTGGAAAAGGGAGTAAAAGACATGGTTCGTATTTCGGATGGACGGATGAGTGGAACAGGTTTTGGTACGGTGATATTGCATATTTCACCAGAATCAGCAGCAGGAGGCCCCTTGAATTGGGTTCAGAATGGTGATTACATCGCGTTGGACGTGGAAAATCGTTCCATTAATTGGGAAGTAAGCGAAGTGGAATTAGCTGCTCGTAAATTAGCGCATCCGTTTGTTCCCCCTTCTATGCCGCGTGGTTATGTAGGTTTATTTATTGATCATGTGGAGCAAGCGGATCAGGGTGCTGATTTTGATTTCTTAAAAGGTGGTTCTGGTTCTGTAGTAACTCGAGATTCTCACTAATGAAAAAGTATATAGTCACAGGTGCTGGCCAAGGAATTGGTTTTGAACTGGTCAAACAATTGTTGGGCCAAGGGCATTTTGTGATATGGAATGAGATTGATTCAGTCGTTTTTGAGCAAGCTTCTCAGGAATTAAATAAAAATGGTTTGCGTCAGTTTATCGGAATCCATGCGGATGCAGCTTCTGATCAATTCAGAGCTGAATTATTGAAGGTTTTGGATTCAAGCCCTGGTGAATTAGCTGGTGTCGTTTGTAATGCGGGAATTACGACCTTTGGCGATTTTTGGAGCTATTCCAAAGAATCGATGGACCAGATTTTACATGTGAATATTTCAGGTACTTTCTTTTTGATTCAATTAGTGGCTCGTTATTTAAAAGGACATCAATTGCCCGGATCGATTGTTGTGATGTCTTCAGTTACGGGCCATCAGGCTCATCCCGATTTAGCGGCATATGGCATGACAAAAGCCGCACTAAATCAATTGGTTCAGAATTTAGTAATTGATTTGTCACCTTTTCAGATTCGGATTAATGCGATTTCACCGGGTGCTACGATTACGGAACGAACCTTGCAAAACGAAGAATATCAATCCGATTGGGCTGAAATTACGCCTTTAGGTAAGGCGGCTGATGTTTCCGATATTGCTGCTTCTACCCTATTCTTTTTATCAGATCAAGCCAAACACATTACTGGCCAAACACTTGTTGTGGATGGTGGATGGACTTCCGTTAGTCCTGCTCCTAGGCACTAGGCCCAAGCTTTTTCTAAGAAATTCAACCAGTTTTGGTGGCAGATTTTTTTGATATCATCTGAGCTAAATCCGCGTTTAAGCAATAAATCTGGGATTTTTTGTAAGTCGGCAATGGTCTCAATATCCGACGGACATTGTTCCTTTCCAAATCCTCCATCTAAATCGGTTCCTAATCCGACATGATCTGTATTTCCCGCCAATTCACAAATATGTGTCAAATGATCGATCATGGTATTCAAGGTCACTCCCATAGATTTTGGAGTTGATTTTCCCCGTTCCCAGTTGGGAACCATCATCCAGGCATCCATCGGCATACCAATAACTGCGCCACGTGCAATGAGTAATTTAAATTGCTCGTCGGTGAATTGCCGATTGTGATCTACGAGGGCTCTGCAGTTATGATGACTCGCCCAGACATGTCCATTGAAATGTTCCATGGCTTCTTCAAAGCTTTCATCGCAGAGATGCGTAGTATCTAAAATAATATTCAATTCCTCCATTTTACGCAATAAATTGCGTCCCATAGGTCCCATTCCACCCGTTGCATTCGTTCCTTGTGCATATCGTCCCGGTCCATAGTGAGCGGGTCCCAAAGCGCGCAGACCTGATTCATGCGCAATTTCTAAATATTCGAGTGATACAATGGAATCTGCCCCTTCTAGACTTAGGATATAACCAATGGTTTGTTGGTCTGTAGGCCAAACGGCTAAATGGTCATATAATTCTGGAAGATTCCGAATGGGACGAAGATCTCCACTCTTTTCCAATGCTTTGTAATATGCTAATTGGCCTTGGGTTTGTGCCCAGGCTTGTTCGGGAGAATGCCAACCAGGAAGCGAATTTCCTTTGGCGACATACCGCGCTATTTGGGTTGCAACAACTAATCCGATGTTTCCTTTTCTTAGTTCGTCTAATGAAACAGTCGCGAGGCCTCGATCGGGCTTATCAGTTAAATGTTGTTCGCGCGCATTTATTTCTTGAATAGAAGCGCGTAAATCACGATTCCACTCGAGCGCATTCATGCTTAAATCTAAATGGGCGTCTACAATAAACATCTTATTATATCGTTATTTTTCGGTCACGTGCTACTACTTTCCAAACGCTTCCATCTCCCACTTGTAAATACTGATGTAATGCAACTGTAGGACAAATGTGGTAGGGATACATTCGAACGACGTCGCCTATGCTTATTGTTGAACTATCGCCTACTTCCACAATCCCATGTTCTTCGCTTTGGCTTAACAGTTTCCAATCTGGGTGATCGATGAATTGTATTCGATTATCGATGCCGTTTTCGGGGGCGACGGATTTATGGCCAACATCTATTGAGATTGTATGGTCTGTTGGGATTGAAATAACACGTCCAATCACCTGAACCGCTAATTCAAGGCTATTGGAAGGATATAATTTGGCATATCCCGTGTCAAAGAACACAAAAGTTCCAGGGCTACAGACAAAGGTAATATTGGAATGATGAACTAAGAAACTTGGAGTTCCTCCTACCACAAGTTCTAAATCTTTCCGGACCTGAGGTAATAATGCGTAAAATGATTGAAAATCCTGCTCGACATGTTTCTGACGTTCTTCGATTTGCACATCACGAATATGGCCATCATAGGCATGTAATCCTGACAAAATCAAATTTGGTAATTCCTCGATGAGTTCTATCAATGGTAAAGAATCTTCCGATTTAATTCCCGTCCGATTCATACCCATGTTTAGATCTACAAATACACGCTGATTGTTTGAAACTGCATTCAATGAATTTGCCGCTTGGGCATCATCAAGTAAACAAGCAAAGGATGTTTTAGAATATTTTTTCTGTAATTCAAGAAAACGAAGCAATGTAGTACCCGTGGGTTGCATTGATAACAGCACATCAGGTGCTTCATCTAAGGCTAGCAATTCACATTCCGCAATGGTTGCAGCTTTAAATTTGGTGATTCCAGCTGCCAAAAGTAATTGATTAACCTCGCGCGTTTTATGCGTTTTAATATGTGGTCTTAATCTAGCTGGATCATTGTCTACTTGATTAAGAACCCATTGAATGTTTTTCTTGACAATCTCAGGATTCACGAGTAATCCAGGACTTTCGATGTTGATGAAGTTGATCATAATGCTCGGTCTAAATGAACATATCCGCCATCTACGTGGATGAGTTGGCCAGTGGTATGACTTGATTTGGGTGATAATAAAAAGGCAACCATCGCTCCTATTTCATCAGCCGTAGTCATGCGATTTCCCAAAGGAATTTTTGCCTCAATTTCTTTTAGTTTTGATGCTGGATTTTCAAGTGTTTGAATCCATTTTTCATAAAGTGGCGTGTAGCACTCTGCTACAATAACAGCATTAACTCGAATGTTGTGGGGCAATAATTCCACGGCCCATTCACGTGTAAGCGCATTCCGACCACCGTTAGCCGCCGCATAAGCAGAAGTTCCGCCTTGTCCCGTTTCAGCTGTTTTGGAACCGATGTTAACAATCGCTCCTTTGGATTTAATCAAATGTGGCAAACAAGCTTGGGCCAATAAATAATAGTGAATCAAGTTGGCATGCAAAGACTGCATAAACTTTTCATAGCTTCCGTTGGCAAGACCTACCCCATCATTTACCCCTGCATTATTGACTAATCCATCGATTCTACCAAACATATTCACGATTTCAGCAACTACACGAGTACACTCTTCTGGTTGGGTCAGTTCAGCAAGAAATGAAAAAGCTTGTCCACCCGTGGCTTGAATGATATCGATGCATGCTTGATTATCTGCCTTGTTCCGACCTACAATCGCCACCATGGCTGATTCTAAACCAAGTGCTTGACTAATTCCAGCACCGATGCCTTTGGCACCTCCTGTTACAATAATGACCTTTTCTTTGAGTCCTAAATTCATA
>JAHEAY010000003.1 GCA_024642485.1 Cytophagaceae bacterium | reverse complement strand
TTTGATTTTTTTCGAATCATGGATGGAAACCCTGTTTTTTTGGCAGATCATTTGGCGCGATTTGAGCGATCTGCGGCCAAAATGGGTTTGAAATTGCCCTATTCAACTGAGGCTTTATCTACCCGTATTCATGAATTAGCCGCAATGTCAAAGGATGCTTGTTTAGGTGTCAAAATGGTGTTGACCGGAGGAGAAAGTATGAATGGCTATTCTCCTAATGAGCAATCAAACCTTTGGATTTTGCCAGGGGTATTTCAGTTTACCGATCCGGAAAAAGGAATGCGTTTATTGAGCAAGGAATTTGTTCGTGAAATGGCGGATATTAAGTCGCTGAATTATGCGTTTGGAATTAGACATATTCCTGAGATGAAGCAGGCTGGTGCGGATGATTTGCTTTATTTTACCTCCCAGCATGGAGTTTCGGAATCGACACGAAGTAATTTGTTCTATGTCAAAAATGGGGCGATTTACACGCCCGATGCGCATATTTTGGAAGGAATTACCCGGATGAAGGTGTTGGAAATCGCACGGACACATTATCAAGTGAATGTGCAACGATGCGACTTGGAAGATTTTATGAAGGCCGACGAAGTATTTACTACCGGAAGTACGAAACGTGTGGTGCCTATTTTAGCGATTGATGGGCAAAAGATTGGTTCGGGGGTGAGAGGGCCTGTGGCGAAGCGGCTGTATGAGGAATTAGTTAAGAGTGAAAAGTGAAGAGTGAAGAGTGAAGAGATTTTGATGAGTATGTTGAGACGCGATACTTCGCGTCTTTTTTATTTTATATGCCGTACTTCAGTCTGAGATTAGATGCGTCTGTATCGGAAAAGATATGGGATTTAAAACAGAACCTCTACCTTTTAATTATTCACTCTTCACTCTTAGTTCTTAACTCTTACCTCTTACCTCTTAACTCCCCTTCGGCCTAAATGCCTTCATATTCGCCTCATTGCATTCCAAGAATGGCCCACCAATTAAATCAATGCAATAGGGGATAGCAGGAAAAACTGCCTCCAAGCATTGACGAATGGCCTTTGGTTTTCCTGGTAAATTTAAGATCAAGGTTTGATTGCGAATGCCGGCGGTTTGTCGGCTTAAAATCGCCGTAGGAACATATTGCAAACTCACGGATCGCATTAACTCACCGAATCCAGGCATCATCTTTTGGCATACCGCTTCTGTTGCTTCGGGTGTTACATCACGTAAAGCAGGTCCGGTGCCGCCCGTGGTTACTAAAAGACAAACTTCTTCACTCATTTCGATCATTTTGGCCTCCAACAAAGCTTGTTCGTCGGGGATGACAGCATACACCACCTCGAAAGGAGAGGTCAAATATTCATGCAATAATTCGACGACTGCCTTGCCGGGAATATCTTCGTAGATACCTGCGCTGGCACGGTCCGACACATTGATGACGCCAATTTTGATCATTTTTTATAGGCTTTAAGACGTTTTTCCATAGGAATGGGTTCGTCCAATAAATCGCGAATCACGATGGACGCAACCGCGCCACCAAAAGCGGCAGGTAAATAGGAGATAGTCCCGTAGGCTGATTTTTTAAAGTTGGAACCATCTGTTAAAATCAACGACTCATCCTTCACTTTCTCCAGCGAAAAGACCGCTTTAATTCCTTTTCCGACATTCATTTTACGAATGCGTTTGCGCACCAAGGATGCCAAATAACATTCCCGTGTGTCCATCAAATCCGCCGTACGAATCTTGGTTGGGTCTAATTTTCCTCCAGCACCCATCGAACTTGCAATGCGATAGCCTAAATCATAAGCCGTTTTTAGCAAGGTAATCTTTGGCGTGACCGAATCAATGCAATCCATCACATAATCAAAGCGGGTTTGTTCCAATAATTCTTTGGCAGCTTCTGGACTCAAAAAGCTTTCAATTCTCGTCAGTTTCAAGGCTGGATTGATCGCCATCAGGCGTTCCGCCATAATTTGGGCTTTCGATACGCCATGGTTTGTAGCCAATGCGGGTAATTGACGGTTTCGATTGGTTGGATCCACGACATCACCATCTACGATGGTCATGGTGCCTACGCCTGAACGGGCGATAAATTCTGCGGCGAATGAGCCGACGCCACCAAGGCCAACAATTAGCACATGTGCGTTTTGTAATTTTTGGATTCCTTCTGCGCCGATGAGTAGTTCGGAGCGAGAAAGCCAACTAAGGTTATTTTCTTGTAACATTAGGCAATTTCTTCCTTGATTTGGTATTGTGTAGTTTTATCGGAATTCGTGATAAGTAGTTCTCCTAGGAAACCTGCGACGAATAATTGAACACCCAAAATGATGGCAACTAATGCCAAAAAGAATAATGGGTTTTCTGTGACGTTTCTGAACTTAAGATTATTCGCGATGTTATAAAGTTTTACCCCAATTAACCACAAAGTAATCAGTGAGCCAGAAAAGAAGGATAAAATCCCTAAACTACCGAAAAGGTGCATGGGTCTTTTGCCAAAAGTCTGCACAAAAGTGATGGATAATAAATCCAAGAAACCATATAGAAAGCGTTCCAAACCAAATTTGGTAACCCCATATTTACGCGCTTGGTGCTGAACTACCTTTTCGCCAATTTTCGTAAAACCATTCCATTTAGCCTGCACCGGAATGTAGCGGTGCATTTCGCCGTATAATTTGATGGTTTTGACAACCTCTAATTTGTATGCCTTTAAGCCACAATTGAAATCATGTAGGGAAACGCCCGACAAAGCGCGCGTCGCGGCATTATATAGTTTTGTTGGGATAGTCTTGGAAATCGGATCGAAACGCTTTTGTTTCCAGCCCGAAACGAGGTCAAATCCTTCCTCGGTAATCATGTGATACAATCCTGGAATTTCATCAGGAGAATCCTGTAAATCCGCATCCATGGTAATGACAACTTGCCCGCTGGCTTTTTGGAACCCTTCATGCAAAGCAGCTGATTTGCCGTAATTACGCGCAAATGAAATGCCTTTAACGGTTGGATATTGTTTCGCCAACTCTTGTAAAACTTGCCAAGAATTATCCTTGCTTCCGTCATTAATATAAATCATTTCATAGGAGAATTGATTTTTCTGCATGACCTGATCAATCCACGAACATAATTCGGGAAGGGATTCAGCTTCGTTATACAAGGGTACTACAATGGATATTTGCAACATAGGTGGGCATCAAACAAACAAAAATACAAATTTCAATGGATAAATTAGTCGAAAATCAGATAGTAGGGTCTTAATAAGTTAATGAATGCCGGTGAATAGGTATCATCGTTATTCTTTATGCAAAGTATCTCCTTTGCTAATTGTCCCTCATGAAACGAACCTTGAGCCATCAAACGTAATGTTTCGTGCGTGGCTTGATGTTTGACCTCGCAGATTTGATTCAGGTAAAGTCCCCGTTTATTGGCCGCCTCTTCGAATTGCTTCATGCCTACCGGTGGGTAGAGCATGGTGAATTTTCCTTCGGGACTTAAGGTACGCTGAATTCCTTCGGCCAATTCCTCCGGACTAAGCGTATCACTGTGCATCGCTTGATTCTTAGATGCATCCGAGTTTTTCAAGTGATTAATGAAAAATGGTGGATTGCAGATGATGAAATCATGTTGGCCTGCATATTCGGCAAGTCCTTTTGCTTGAATCTGGATATTCGTCTTCGATAATGAAATCATGTTTTCAGTTGCCAAATTGGCTACATCTGCCTGGATTTCAATGCCGGTAAATTGTGCTTGGGGGTGGGCTTGGGCCAACATGCCTATGAGTAGTCCGCAGCCCGTTCCGATGTCAAGTGTGTTTTGTTGTGGAAATTGCGCCGACCATGCTCCGAACAAACAGGCTTCTGTAGTTATTTTTAAGCCTGGCTTTCCGTGAGCGAGCTCAAATTGTTTGAACTGAAAAATGGATCTATTTTCGGCCATAATCTGCCGGATTTTCACCCCAATCTTCTGTTTCCCACTTCAAGATTTTGGTAGTATAGCTGTTGGTCTTCAACCATTCAATCGCTCGATCGACCAAAATAAACAGATCTTCCGTTTTTGCATTGCGTTCCAAATTCGTTTTGATTGCTTTGTTGCGTACCCAAGCAATAGCTGTTCTTGAATCGGAATACAGGGGAAAAGGGCAATCCAATTTTTTGAGGTAGGAGAGCCCGTGAACAATCGCAAGAAATTCACCTAAATTGACCGTCCCTACTGGAAATGGGCCGCGTTTAAAAAGGACTTCTTTGGTAGCTGTGTTGACACCTTGGTATTCTAAGACTCCTGGATTTCCTGCACATGCCGCGTCGACGGATATACTCGGAACGATGTAATTGCCTGCAGCTCCCGAAGGCTTCAATGTTTTAGTCCCTTTTGGGTTGATACTCGCCCAGTAATTTTTCTTTGATGCCGCTTCCGCATCTTGTCTAGACTCGAAAGATTTATATTGAGCATTGGGGAAACCTTTGATATGCTTCTCGGTTTCCGACCAAGAGTCGAAAATCCCTTTTTTATGCCCCTCCCAGATTACATAGTATTTCTGTTTTTTGGCCATTATCCTAAACGCGTTTTGAAGATTTTAATCGCGATGGCAATCAAGATTACCCCAAAAACTTTGCGTAAAACCTGCGTTCCAGCATTCCCAAGTTTGTTTTCAATCCAGACGCTGGAGCGTAAAACGATGTAAATGAAGATGAGGTTAATCAAAATACTGATCATGATATTTTCCTCTTCAAATTGTGATTTCAAGGAAATTAAGGTGGTCATCGTACCTGCTCCAGCGATAATCGGAAACGCCAAAGGAACGATGCTATGCGCGGATCCTTCTTGCACTTCTTCCGATTTGAAAATGTTGCGCCCGAGCGTCATTTCCAAACCAATTAAAAAGATAATCAGCGCTCCTGCCATGGCAAATGAGTTCGTATCTACGCCAAAAAAACGCAAGATCAGTTTCCCTGCAAAGAAAAAACCAATCATGATTAAGCCTGATACCATGGTGGCTTGTTCCGCATGGATATTGCCATTCTTTTTTCGCAAATCAATGATGATGGGAATTGACCCTAAAATATCAATGACCGAGAATAAAATCAGGGATGACGATAAGATTTCTTTGAAATTAAAGTTCATGTGTTAATACTTGAATGAGTGTTTGAATGTCGTTTTCGGTATGGCTAGGGAAGTTGGCAATCCGCACCGTATTCGCTTGCCAATCGCCATATCCTTTACCTAATTCATTGCCTGCTGCTAAGCAAGTTTGTTGGATTAATTGAATTTGTTTCGGATCTCCTTGTAAAGCTAATACTGTCGGAAGGCGCAAATTAGGGTTTCCGATTAAGCATTCAAGCCCCCAAGCAGTATTTGTGTGCCAGAATTCTTCCCAGATTTTCATCTTTTTCCTCGTTTGCGCATCGATTACGCTTAAATTGGGTAGTAGATGTGTTAATCGGTTAAGCAAGTAAATACTTAATACATTGGGCGTATAATGGGTCTGAAACCGCTTACGATTTTCTTCCATTAATAAGATGTCATTGTAGTGTGACTTGCGTCCCAATTTCTCTGCACGAGCTAAAGCTTTGGGTGAACAAATCATGATCCCTAAGCCGGCTGGAATACCCATGCATTTTTGTACGGAGGCCAACCACACATCGGCTTCTGCCCAAGGCAATTCGATGCCACCCATGGATGACGTCGCATCAACGGCAATTAGGCTTTCGCCATAAAGGGAGCGAGCAATTGTTTGGCCTGTACCATTGGACGTTTCACTTTGGACGAGGCAAACCGTATCGATTTCGGCTAGTGATGGAAGATCGACAGATGATAAACTGGCTTGTGCATCGAAAGAAATCGCTTGAGCCTGTGGATAAATTTGTTGGGTATAATGCGCCCATTTTTTTCCAAAAGCGCCATTGTAAAGATGCAGGGATTGCTTTTCAATCAATGATTGAGCGACAATTTCCCAGGCTTCTGTGGCGGAAGAAACAAAATAGATGGTATAGTCCGAGGGTATATTCCATTTCGCATGTAATACCTCCAAGGTGTCTTTTAACAGCGCCTCAAACCGCGCACTTCGGTGGTTAATGCTGACAATACCCTGGTCAAAGGCTTCTTGGATGAATTCCAAGGCCTCCGGATGAACCTTAGAAGGACCGGGGTAAAATGAAAGCATCGTTTATAGGAAAGAATTTAATGCTAACTCATAGCCGCGCAAGCCGAAGCCCACAATGATTCCTTTGCAATTTGGACTCAAATAACTGTGTCCACGGAATGCCTCCCGTGCATGTACATTTGATATGTGAACCTCAATAACAGGAGTTTTAATCGCAGAAACTGCATCCCCTAAGGCGATGGAAGTGTGCGTATAGCCTCCTGCGTTCAAGATAATGCCATCGAAACTGAAGCCAACTTCATGAAGTTTATTAATCAGGACTCCTTCTTCGTTGGATTGAAAATAAGAAATGTCCAAACTGTCTTTGAATTTTTCAGTCAAAATTTCAAGAAACTGTTCAAAGGTCTGATGTCCATAAATTTCAGGCTCTCTCGTGCCTAGTAAATTCAAGTTGGGACCATTCAGGATTAATATCTTTTTATGTACCATGGTTCAATGCCTGTGCTATATTTCAAATTTAGCCTAAATTTACAGGAATCTAGCAATATTGCATTCATGTGGTCAACGGAAATCCAAGCATTTGGGAATTATTTGAAGATTGAGCGGGGCCTCTCTGCACATTCTTTGGATGGTTACGTGCGTGATGTGCAGAAATTTGCAACTTTTATGGCAGATTCTCCACATCATGATTTGAGTCCGATAGAGCTTGAGGAAAATCACATTCTTGATTTTTTCAAGGTGCTACATGATCTTGGGATTGAGGCGAGCAGCCAAGCGCGCTGTTTATCTGGACTTCGTAGTTTTTTTCAATATTTATGCCTCGAGAATCCTGATTTTCGGGATCCAAGTGTTCACATCAAATCTCCTCAGAAGGGGAGACATCTTCCTGATACGCTTTCTTTTGATGAAATTGAGCTCATATTGGAATCGAATGATATGTCGAATTCGCAAGGCATTCGCAATCGGGCGATGTTGGAATTTCTGTATGGTGCAGGTTTGCGTGTTTCCGAATTAGTTAACCTAAAAATTAGTGATATCTATACGGATTTGGGTTTAATCAAGGTGCGTGGTAAAGGTGATAAAGAACGTTTAGTCCCAGCAGGTCGGGATGCGTTTCATTATTTGAAACTGTATCAAGAGGAGGTTAGAGCTCACATGGATGTGAAGAAAGAAGCGCAAAATATTGTCTTTTTAAATCGGAGAGGGGCGGCACTCAGTCGGGTGATGGTCTTTATCATTTGCAAGGATTTAGCAGCTAAGGCGGGAATCGAGAAAACGATTAGTCCGCATACCTTCCGACATTCCTTTGCCACACATCTCATCGAAGGTGGGGCAGATTTACGGGCTGTGCAAGAGATGCTTGGGCATGAATCCATTTTGACCACGGAAATTTATACCCATTTAGATCGAGCTTATTTGAGTCAAATGGTGCATGATTTTCATCCATTGAATAAGACCCAACGAAATAATAATCATAAATTTATTGACTAAATAAAAGGCAATGGGTCGTTTGACGAATATTTTAGGTTTTTTTATTTTATGCATGACTAATGGCTTATTTGTCTTTTTTGTCATGGATTTTAGTCTAAATATTCCTTTTTATGATGATTTCGATTCGATTTGTACGTTTATTTTAAGTGGAAATAATGCCTTTGGAAGTAGGTTATTTCATGTGTTTGATCAATACGCTGAACACCGAATTGGATACACAAGAATGATTTCTTTACTGTATTTTAGTTTGTTCGGGAAGCTGAATTTTATGCATTTAATTTGGTTTGGATTATTGGGGCTTTTAGGGATTCAAGTGCTTATTTATTCCGTAGTCCAAAAGTTTCGATATGCTTTTGTAGCGCTATCTATATGCAGTTTGTTTTTATTAAATTTTCAATATTGGGAAAATATGATGAGCGCCATGACGGCATTACAAAATATTTCATCCCCATTTTTTAGTTTAGCAGCACTTTATTTTCTTTCGAAAGGGAGCTTAAAATGGAACCGCTTAATTACTTATTTGATCGTAGTGCTAACTGTTTTTACCTCAGGGAATGGGGTCTTATTATTGCCTATTGGTTTTATATTTATATTATTTTCAAAAGAGGGTAATCGGCAGCTATACTTGTGGTTGCTTTTTGCATTTGGACTACTCTTAATTTATTTTTTAAATTACCAAAAACCACCTGCTGTCTTTGGTGGAAGGTCGAATATAGGTGATATGTTATTGAGTCCTGTTTCGCTTTTTGAAAATTTCACTCTTTTTCTAACCTCTGTTTTTCATGGAATCGGCTTCTCGTTTGCGAGTTGTTTTGTTATTGGTACACTTATTGTTGGTTACATGACTTGGTTCATATATCAGGGTGTTTTCGTTTTAAAAATGAAACATGCAGCAATGAATTGGTATTTTCTCGTGTTTGTATTTTTACTAGGAACTGCATTTTTAGTGGCATTAAATCGTGGAGGAGGATTAGAGAATATGCTTTTTAGTCGGTACAAAATCTATTCTAGCTTAGTTTTAGTATTTGTATTTTTATCTGCACTTGAGTTTGGTAAACCTAAGGCGATTACAGGCGTGTTTTTTATTTTGGCTGTATACTTTTCGTATCAATCTTTGCCATTTGTGTCAACGCTCTACAATCATTTTAATGAATTAAAATATGCTGGTAGAACCTATGAACTAAATAATCGAAATTGGAAAGGTATTTATCCGCCGTTTACGACCAATTTTACCAATGCCGAAAACGCTAGTCGGGTATGTCAAATGCTTATTTCAAAAGGCTATTATCAGGGTGATTGGGTGTTGAGAAATTCTGAGAAGCAGATCTTAGGTAAGGATTCGATTCAAGCAGTTTGCGCTTCATTTACTCAGAAATCAATGACCTATCATAACGCTATTGATATGGCCGTAGCACCCATACCTATTGATGAATTCAACTGCGTTCAAATGCAGTCCTCAAAAAATCTAGTTTTATTGCCTCTGAAAGTAAATCTTTCACCCAAAGATTTACTGAAGCGTGTAATGGGAATGCCTATTTATGCAAGTTCATTTACTGTGATTGTTCCAAAATCAAATATTGATCATGGGAATTATTCACTCTCCTTTATCCAAACAAAAAATGGCATTTTAACGAAATGTAAAATGATGGATTTACAAGTTCCTTATTTTGAAACTCCGCAATTTCATAACTAAACCTCGTCTGGAAAAGGAATAAAGACGAAGTTGGTGAATTGTCCATCTACCACAAATAAACAGGCATATTCTTCGACATCCTTGAAATTTTGCACAAACAATTCCACATTTTCTTCTGCGATTAATTTGCGTTGCACAAATTCTTCCATCATGGAAGCATGGTAATTCCACTTGTTGCCGTTCAATTCCCCAACGCCGATTAGCATTTGGCCAATTTCAATAGGTCGCTGCGAACAAACAAAAACAGGGAATTCAGAAAATCCACGTTTTTTAATTTGGTAGGCAGCCTCTTTAAGTGTATCAGCTACTAAGACAAAATCACTGGAAATGAGTCCTAAATATTTTCCATTCAATTCTGGAGAATTGGGGGCATTGGATATGGCGGTGTAATCTTCAATCATCGAGCTAATAATAAGAGTTGAATGTCCTTTAAGGGTTTTTTATACAGTTTTGCGATGCTTGCTAAGGTAACGTGACCCTTGTAGCAGAAAGTTCCTTTCATGAAGGATTTACCTTGCCAAAGCATTTCTTCCACGCCACCCGTTTTTCCTGCTTTCAATACAAATGAGGTCAATAAATTACTGATGGCAATACTGGCAGTATGAGAAACAAGTGATGGAATATTGGGTACGCAATAATGGCTCACACCAAATTTTTTAAATACGGGTTTGCCTAAACTTGTGATTTCGGATGTCTCGAAACAGCCTCCTTGGTCAATGCAAACATCGATAATAAGCGTTCCTGGTTTTAGTTTGCTCACCATTTCTTCCGTCACAACACAAGGTGTTACGCCCGAATCCGAACGCAAAGCCCCCACGATGACCGTTGCATCTTGTAAAGCGTGAGGTAAATTTTCGGAATCAATAACCTGGGTAACAAGTGGGAATCCCAAAGTGTGTTTTAAGCGTTGTAATTTGTAAATGTCTTTGTCGAATACTTGCATCTGTATCCCAGCATGCCAAGCTGCTCGTGCCACTTGCTCCACTACATGTCCCGATCCTAATAAAACCAATTTGCATGGAGGAACTCCCGTGACATTGCCCATCAATAAGCCAGGTCCTTTGTGATTGCTCAGAATGCCACTCGCAATCGGTAGCACGAGTTGGCCTGCAATTTCAGCCATGATTTTAACAAAAGGATAGCCTCCGGCATTATCTTCTGCATATTCCAGCCCGATGGCGATCAATTGTTTCCGATTGATTTCGTCAAGTAATTCCCCTGATAATTGATTTTTTGATGCGCAAGAAACAAAAGATTGTCCTGGCATCATGCGCCCCACTTCTTCCAATTTAGGTGCATTGATTTTCAAGATTAATCCTCCCTGCCAAACTTGTTGTAAATCTTCAGTGACTATTGCTCCCGCTAAAAGATAGTCGGCATCTGAAAATCCGGCACGTTCGCCAGCTCCTCGTTCCAGAATTACTTCATGGCCATTGGCAATAAGTAATTGAACGGCTTGTGGCGTTAGTCCAATTCGATTTTCATAGGTTGACGTTTCTTTGGGTAGTGCGATTTGAATGCTTTTGGCATTTTGTTTGGTCCAACTCATCGCCTCCATTGGCATGATGCCCTGTTGGGATAATAATTCGTGAAAAGGATTTGTCATACGCATCTTACCAAGATAGGGTTAATTTTCGTTGGGTTTCATTGATTGCCTCAATTTCCACATTGACATGCGGAAAATCCCAGAGCTCTTCTGCCTGCTCAGGCCATTCGATTAAGCAATAATTCCCTGAATCTAAATATTCTTCTATTCCAATGGCTAAGGCTTCTTGGATGTTTTTTAGTCGGTATAAATCAAAGTGGTATACAGTCTTGCCGGATTTCGTTTGGTATTCATTGACCAAAGAAAAGGTCGGGCTTTGTACGTTTTGATCGATATCTAATTGTTTGAGTAATTCCTTAGAAAGCGTCGTTTTCCCTGCACCCATTTGGCCTCGAAATAGCCAAACACGCGGGGCGTCCTGCAAGGAAGTCAACATTTCTTTGGCAACGACCGGTAAATCAGCTAAGGTATAGGATTCCCAAATTCTCATAAATCAATATCTCCTAGTTGTGGGCGAATTAAGATTTCTTCCAAAACAGTGGATGGGCTCATTTGATATGCCGACCAAATTGTATGTGCCACATCATCTGCCGGAATGAATCGCGATGCAGGTAGTTCGACGCCTTCCCAAGAAGGGGTCAATGTTGCACCTGGAAGTATCGCTGTTACTTTAATGCCTTGGGTTTTCAATTCCTCACGCAATACTTTGGTAAAGCCTAATAAGGCGAATTTACTAATGCAATACGATCCGCCAAGCGTATAGGCTGTGATAGAAGCGGTCGAACAAATACTGAAAATATGTCCAGCTTGTTTCGCTTGGAAAGTAGGTAATAGAGCGCGTGTCAAATGATAGGCACTGTATAAATTTGTCTCGATGGTTTTCTCAAGAATGTCTTCGGCCTCATTTTGGATTTGGCCCGGCATGAATACGCCGGTATTATTAACAAGTACATCAATTTGATTGGTTTGCGCTAAAACCCAGTTGGCAAAATCAAGTACTTGATTTTTTTGACTCAAATCCGCTGCAAAGGTATGTAAACGATCCGTTCCTAATTCTGCTTTTAAGGCATCTAATTTTGCTTGGTTGCGGGAGCAGGTGTACACAGTAAATTGTTCAGCTAAAAACTTTTTTACGAGTGCTTTACCAATTCCTTGGCTTCCTCCACTTATAACTACGGATTTGTTCATTATCTTTGAGACTTAGCGCGTTCTTAAATTCAAACGCATGTCAAAATTAGGTAAATATTTAATCTTCTTGAGTAAGCTTTTTACAAATCCTGAGAAATTTCGGGTGTATTGGGCATTAACGATGCAAGAATGCAAGGATATTGGGATCAATTCGATGTTGATCGTAACGATTGTATCTTCTTTCTTAGGTGCTGTGACATGTGTTCAAACGGCTGCGAACATGGAGAATCCTTTCGTTCCTAAGTATATAATTAGCTTAATTGTTAGAGATTCGACGATTTTGGAATTAGGTCCAACGATTACCTGTGTCGTTTTAGCGGGTAAAATTGGGTCAAATATTGCAGGCCAATTAGGAACGATGCGAATCACGGAACAAATTGATGCCTTAGAAGTAATGGGGATCAATTCGCCATCTTATTTAGTGCTTCCTAAAATGATTGCGGCGATGGTTACTTTTCCGATGCTTGTAACCATGGCTTGTTTTTTAGGAATTTACGGCGGCTATTTGGCAGGTTGGTTGACAGGTTCAGTAACCCAACAATCTTACATATATGGTTTGCAGTTCGACTTTAAACCTAATTACGTATTGTTTGCATTAATCAAATCGGTCGTATTTGGTTTTTTAGTTGCTTCTATTGCTGCATTTCAGGGATTTTATACCAAAGGGGGCGCATATGAAGTTGGGAAGGCAAGTACGGCTGCTGTGACCAATGCTTGTATTGCAATTCTTATTGCTGATTATCTATTGGCCCAATTATTAGTTGGCTAGATTCTTTCAATAAATACTTCTGTTGTCAACGTTGAAATGGCCGCGCCACGATAGGTGCCAAACACCGGCGTAATCTCTTCGGGTAAGCAAGATGCTGCCAAAGGGATGTGATTTCCAGATACGACTTCGTGTTGGGTCGGATCATAACCACGCCAGCCACCTCCCGGAAGATAAATTTCAACCCAAGCGTGCAAGTGATGAGTTTGGTTCGGTACATCGACCGGCGCTGCCCCCGTGTAATAACCCGAAACAAATCGCGTAGCGAGTCCCATCGTTCTACAGAGTGCAGAGAAAAGTACCGCATAATCCCGACATGATCCTTTCCGGTTTAACAGTGTATATTCAGGCGTATTGGGTGCGCCTTCTTCTCGAATTTCGTAGGCAAAGTTTTTGTAAATGAATTCATTGATCTGCATTAAAAATGCAGATGTTTCATACTGTACCTGCGAAGCGAGTTGGCGTGCTGTTTGTTCTACAACTGACGTAATTCCCGCAAGGCCTAAATAGGGGCTTAAGGTTTTTAAGTAGGAATCCGAATAACGCATTGGGAGTCGTTTGCTTTCGAAGGGGAAATAAACGAAATCGAAGGGGTTGAATTCAGTTGTTTCTACTTGGGCCTGCATCTGAATATGCAGGAAATTTGTAGGCTCCTTAAAAAATAAGATATTTTGGATGTTCCCCTCGGGGTCTAAATTCTTTGAAATTTGTACCGGTCGCGGTTCAATCCATAAGTCAAACGACTGAACGCTTAGTAATGAACTTTTTCTTGGATGTAAATACAAGACATGCGGATCCAATGTGACCGGCTCACTGTATTGATATTGAAGGCTATGGTGTATCTTAGCGATCATCGGCTCGGAAATGTAAGCAAGCTCTTCATCCAATGTTCGTCGATTGTCTCAAGGGAATTACGCAAGGCTAAATTCCATTCATCGGAAATCTTTTGCATGTCCTCTTTATATAAACGGATTTCTTTAGCTTTGAAACTATCCTTTTCGTAAACCACCACATCAATCGGATAATCGACATCATTCGTACTCACCTGAGTGGCATCAAAGGATAAGAAGCCCATTTTAAGCGCATCTTTTAAGGGAGTCTCAAAACTGAGGTTACGATTTAACAAGGGCTTTCCATAGTTGGAGTTGCCTATGATTTGGTACTTCAAGCCATCATTGATTTCAATCCAATTGCCTTCAGGGAAGATTAGAAACAATTTATGTTCACTGTCTTTGGGCATTTGTCCACCTACGATGGCATGTAAATTAAAATTATAACCTTCTTTTTCTAAAGCCTCACGATCTTCTTGTGCTACTTTTTTAAGCATTTGGCCAAAAGCCGTTGCTGCTTGAAACATGTAATCATAGCTTGATTCCTCTTCTTCAATTTTCTGATTGAAATAGGTGACTGCTTTGTCGCGAACCGAGCGTAAACCCGCCGTCATGATAAATAAGCTATGCTTATTAATTTCATGAATCGAAATTTTCTTATTGGAATACATTTCATTCCCCGCCGTGATTCGGGTATCTGCGATTGCAATAAGACCTTCTTTAACGGTGATTCCTAAACAGTATGTCATAAATGATGGGTGGCAAATGGGAGCGCAATATTACAAATTAAAATTGAGAAGCCGGGTTAGCTGACCGGCTTCAAATCGAAATAGGTGTTGAAAATGGTTTGGCCGATTTCGTTGTTTTTGCTTTGGAAATTGTCCAAAAATTGATGCAATCCTGTATTCAGAATGTCATCGATTTCCGTGAATTGCACTTCGGAAAGCAATTTGGATACTTTTTTCTCCGCAGGGTTTGAATAGCCATGATCGGAAGATGTTCCCGAAATGGCATAAAGTGAAGCTTCAGCTTCTTGTAAACAATGCACGACAGAACGCGGAAAGCTTTTGTCAAGGATTAAAAATTCCACGATGTTCTTGGGATTGATGACCTTGTATTGCTGGCGGAACATGTTGTAGGCCGAGTTGGATTTCAGCACCGCCGACCACAATAAAAGGTCAAGCGGAGAACCAATCGCGTCAATATCGGGGAGTAGGGTAAAATACTTCACATCTAAGAAACGCGTGGTTTTGTCGGCGCGCTCCAGTAATTTTCCCAATTGGCCAAAATGCCAACCTTCTCCTCGTGTAATGGTGGAGTCCACAATACCGTAGAACAATTGACTGCCTGATTTAATTTCCTCCAAAAAGCCTTGATAGCGAGAAATTTCCCATTCTCTACTCCCTTCGACACGATCTTTGACTTTCCAATAGATTTGGTTGACGTATTCCCACATTTCCCTTGAGATACTCTCACGGATAGTCCGTGCATTTTCGCGGGCGCTGTATAAGCAAGATAATATAGAATTCGGATTGCTTTCATCGAATGTCATGAAGTAGAGGACATTTTCTCTGTTAGCAACTGGATAATGTTCAAAGAAATTGTAATGATCGGCTGTGGCGACAATGAGTGGTTCCCATTGTTCCGGGACATTGGGAGGTAGATCCAATGCAAGGTTGAAATTTACTGAAATGAATCGCGCGTAATTGTCGGCGCGTTCAATGTACCGATTCATCCAATAGATGGAATTTGCTACTCGACTTAACATAGGCTGTATAATTTTTAAATGCTTGATTACCCTTTAAGGTATTTTTAAAATTAGCCTTTTTTTCGAGTTGGCCGCACGCTTGTGTGCGTTATTTTAAAAAGTCTTTCGAAACTTCAGATTATCCTTGATTTATTCCCATAATCTTGAGGGCATTTTGTATTTTTGTTACTTAGCTTTTTGAATCCCCTTTTATGTTTTATCAGTACATAATCAAGCCTTTCTTTTTTCTGTTTGATCCTGAGCGCGCGCATTATTTGCTTGCTGATATCATCAAGTTTTCGATGAAGATTCCAGGTGTTCCAGCTTTGTTCCGACTCATTTATGGATATGAACATCCGAGCTTGGCGCGAACGGTTTTTGGTATACGATTTCCTAATCCAGTCGGATTAGCTGCGGGTTTTGATAAGAATGCACTTTTAATCGATGAATTTTCACATTTAGGATTTGGCTTTATCGAAGTAGGTACCGTTACTCCAAAAGCTCAAGCGGGAAATGATAAACCGCGTTTGTTTCGTTTACCTGCAGATGGTGGGATAATAAATCGGATGGGGTTCAATAATGAAGGCTTGGATGCGATGAAAAAGCGCTTGCAAGCGCGTAAGTCTCAAGTAATCATTGGAGGAAATTTGGGTAAAAATAAAGTTACGCCAAACGAGGAGGCAGATGAAGATTATTGCAAAGGTTTTGAGGCTCTGTATGATGTTGTGGATTATTTTGTGGTCAATGTTAGTTCTCCGAATACGCCTAATTTGCGGGCATTGCAGGAGAAGGAGCCACTTCAAAATTTGCTGATGCGCCTTCAAAACTTGAATGCTGCCAAGCCTAAGCAAAAGCCGATTTTGCTTAAAATAGCCCCTGATTTGACGAATGAGCAATTAGATGATGTGATTGAAATTGTTTTGGAAACTAAAATTGCTGGTTTGATTGCGACGAATACGACCTTGTCACGAGAAGGATTGCAATCAGAAGAATCATTGAAATCGCAATCCGGCGGCTTAAGTGGTAAGCCGGTTCGTGCGCGTTCGACGGAGGTAATTGCTTACATCCATCAAAAATCAAATGGACAAATTCCGATTATTGGAGTGGGAGGGATACATTCAGCAGCAGATGCTCTTGAGAAATTGCGTGCAGGAGCGAGTTTGGTGCAAATTTATACGGGATTCATCTATGAAGGTCCGGGTTTGATTAAAGAAATCAATCAAGGAATCGTTCAAGCGGGCCTGTAAAATTGATTTTGTAAATCGAATCAAAAAGTCGAAATTTATATGTTAAATATGATTGTTTCTTAGATGGCCAAAAAGATAGTTAATCCTACGAGTACCCTTCAAATTAATTTTGATTCTGAAAACAGGAAGCCCAAAACTCCGGCAGAGATTGCATATCGCGTTCGATTGATTTTCGGATGCTTTTTGTTGCTTGTTGGCTTTTTATTACTGTTTGCTTTCGTATCGAGTTTTTTTGTCGGAGTCGCGGATCAAAGTGAAGTTTCGGAAGGTGCTTTGGATGTGATTGCAGGTTCTGATATTCCAGTAAAAAACTGGGCAGGCTTATTAGGTGCCAAAATTGCACATTTCTTTTTGTTCAGAACTTTTGGGTGGTCGTCCCTATTGTTGATTCCTTTATTCTTTTTATCGGCCATTAAACTGATTTTCAAACGGGAAATTTATCCCTTGGATCGTTTAACCTGGCAGGTGATTTTCTACATCATTTGGGGAAGTTTAATCGCTGGATTTTTTGTTTATCAATTGGATTTGCCGCATTCGATTGGCGGAGGCGTGGGTTATTTTGTGAGTGAGAAACTAATTCAATTGATTGGTTACTTGGCCATTTTTGCGCTTGGATTTGCGGGTTTGGTGTTTTTGATTTTATTCTATCAATGGAATCCTTCCAAGCCTAAAGTTCAAACGGCAGCTTCCGGAGGCGCTTTGCCTAAGGATGAGTTTGCCGAAGAAGAGGCCTTGTTTGATGATGACGATGATTCTCCTGTTCATGTGGATAATGAGGATTTAGAGACTTACCGACCACTTGTTCCACCGGTAAAAGTGGAAGATGAGGATGAAGTATTGCCAGCAGATTTGCCGATTGTAGAAGAGCAAATCGCGGAAGCGGCTTTGGAAGAAGTGGATGAAACGCCATTTACATTCAAGGTGGCTGATGAAGATGATGCGGCTGTTGAGGTAGAGGAGACGCCTCCTACAACGGCTGTTCAAGCGAATGATTTGGTTGCCCAATTTGGTTTGTATGATCCTACGGCGGATTTGCCTAAGTATGTCTATCCGACACTTGATTTGTTGAAGGAATACGATCAGAAGAATCAGACGACGCAAGTTACGATGGACGAGCTGAAGGAAAACAAGGAGAAGATTGTAGAGACCTTGTTGAACTATGGCATTGGAATTCAAAAGATTGAAGCGACGATTGGGCCAACGGTTACTTTGTATGAAATTGTGCCAAAAGCGGGTGTCCGGGTAAGTAAAATTACATCTCTGGAAGACGATTTATCACTTTCTTTAGCTGCCATGGGTGTTCGAATTATTGGGCAAATGCCGGGTAAAGGAACGATTGGTATCGAGGTTGCGAATAAGAACCGAGAAATGGTTCCTGTACGTGCTGTGATTGGTTCGGAGAAATTCCAAAAGTCAACCTATGATTTGCCGATTACCTTGGGTAAGACGATTTCGAACGAAATTTTTGTGGCTGATCTAGCCAAAATGCCTCACTTATTGATGGCTGGTGCTACAGGACAAGGTAAGTCGGTTGGATTGAATATGTTATTGACTTCCTTGATTTACAAGAAACATCCATCGACATTGAAGTTTGTTTTGGTGGATCCGAAGAAAGTAGAGCTGTCCTTGTTTAATAAGTTGGAGCGCCATTTCTTAGCCTGTTTGCCAGATTCTGCGGAGGCTATTATCACCGATACCAAAAAGGTTGTCGCGACGTTGAATTCCCTTTGCAAGGAGATGGATATGCGTTACGATAAACTGAAAGAAGCGGGATGTCGTAATATTAAGGAATACAATACGAAATTCATTAATCGCCGATTGAATCCGAATGAGCATGATTTCATGCCGTATATCGTTTTGGTGATTGACGAATTAGCCGACTTGATGTTAACAGCCGGTAAGGAAGTGGAGCACCCGATTGCCCGTTTAGCGCAGTTGGCCCGTGCCATCGGTATTCACTTGGTTGTTGCGACGCAACGACCTTCCGTGAACGTTATTACGGGTACGATTAAGGCCAATTTCCCTGCACGTTTATCGTTCAAGGTTATGTCAAAAATTGACTCCCGTACGATTTTGGATGCCGGCGGTGCTGATCAATTGGTAGGTATGGGAGACATGCTTTTATCGATGGGATCTGAAGTAATTCGTTTGCAATGTGCGTTTGTGGATACGCCAGAGGTTGAGGAGATTTGTGACTTTATTGGGAACCAACAAGGGTATTCGTCGGCCTATTTATTGCCAGAACCGGATGCGGATGAAATGGGTGGTCAGGACCGTGGTGATGTAGATTTGGGCGATCGCGATTCGTTTTTTGATGAGGCGGCTCGTTTGGTTGTGATGCATCAGCAAGGAAGTACATCCTTGATTCAGCGTAAATTGAAATTAGGTTATAACCGTGCGGGTCGATTGATAGATCAATTGGAGGCAGCGGGCATTGTAGGCTCGTTTGGCGGATCTAAAGCCCGGGAGGTATTAGTGAAGTCCGAAGTAGAGTTAGAAGAAATTTTGAAAAATTTAAAGTAATGAAAAAGATATTAGCGTTTGTATTGTTATCGTTACCTGTTTGGGGACAAGCGAATAAGGCCATCAGTTTAATTGATGGCATGCAAAAGAAATATAAAAGCATGGGGTCGTTTTCAGCAAATTTCAGCTATCAAACCGATGGCGGAAATACGATGAATGGTTCGATTACCGTAAAGGGAACGAAGTTTCGCTTGAAGACGGCAGGGCAGGAGATTTTCAATAATGGGAAAGAGGTTGCGACGTATATCAAAGAAATTAATGAAGTGAATATTTCAGCCTTTGATCCGGCGGATGGAGACTTGAATCCTGCGAAAATTTATACGTTTGACAAAAAAGGCTATAAGTTTAGCTTGGTTAGCGAATCAGGTGGCATTGCTACAGTAGAGATGGTACCAGGTGGAAAAGCTGCTCAGGTGAAGCATATCAGCCTTAAGATTAACACATCAGACTTTACGGTGAAGTCTTGGACAATTGTTAATAAGACGGGTAAGAAACAATTGTTTACGGTCACGAAATTGAATGCTAAAGCGGGTGCGGATGATACATTCTTTACATTTAATAAGAAGGCGTTTCCGGGGGTAGAGGTGAATGATTTGAGATAGGGTTGTAGAGACGCGAAAATTTAGAGGTTGGTGCAATGTAGAGACGCGATACTTCGCGTCTTTTTATATTATTAGACGCGAGGTGTCGCGTCTCTACAAATTTGAGTTTTAAGACGCGAGGTGTCGCGTCTCTACAAATGGGAACAAAAAAAGCGCGAAATTCGCGCTTTTTGATTTTATGCCATTTGAAGGATTAACTGCTTCATGATTTCCAATCCATCTGTGTTATTCAAATCGGGATCTGCCGCACGTTCTGGGTGTGGCATCAATCCGAATACATTGCGTCCTTCATTGCAAATTCCAGCGATGTTCAATAAGCTTCCGTTTGGATTGGCTTCTTCTGTTACTTGTCCATTCGCGTCGCAATAGTAAAACAAGATTTGATCATTTGCTTGTAGCGATGCCAAAGTTGCTTGATCTGCAAAATAACGACCTTCGGCGTGCGCGATAGGTATTTTGTAGGCTTTGTTACGATCTAACTCTTGCGTCAATAAAGCATTGTTTGTCGCAGCCTTTAAGTAGATATTTTTTGAAATGAATTTTTGTGAATTATTACGTAATAAAACGCCTGGCAATAAATGTGCCTCAACCAATACCTGAAATCCGTTACAGATACCCATCAAATAGCCACCATTCTTAGCGAATTCAATGACGTGTTCCATGATAGGTGAAAAGCGTGCAATGGCACCTGAACGTAAGTAATCTCCATAGGAGAAACCACCTGGAACGATAATAAAATCACAGCCTTGCAAATCGGTATCCTTGTGCCACAATTTCACGGCCTCATGGCCTAAGCTTTGAATTACGCCAACGGTGTCATCATCACAATTGGAACCCGGGAATACGATTACGCCAAATTTCATTTCTTTTCTGTCTTAATTTTGTGCAAAAATACGGGATTTCAGCGATTTATTTTAGCAATTCTTTATCAAATAAATAGCTTTCTTCATCCAATTCCGGAGCATGGTCTAATTGGATTTCTTGCCATGCCGAATTTGGTTTGATTTTCTCGCCTGATTTAAGTGTAAGAGGAAAGCTGATGGCATCGTTTAGATTGCTCCAGCGATAGCGCATTGTCCAAGAATTGCCCGTTTGTAAGATGCTATATTGCAAATTGGGATTCTTCACTTGATACAAGTAATTCAACATCAAATCCTTGATGGGCTTGTTCAAGTGCTTGCTCCAGAATTCAACAACTTCTTGCGTATTCGTGTTCTTGTGGTAAAATGCTAAACAAAATTCGCGCATGGTTTTAAACCAAAGTGCATCATCTTGAATGATATTTCGCAAGGTATGGAACATCCAGGTACCCTTAAAATACATGTCGGAATCTGGATGCTGGTAGTTTACCTGATAAGGGCCCGCAATCGGAAAGGCATATCGGATGTTTCGTTTTTGACCATTCAAGTATTCTTGTGCTCTTGCCTTGCCAAATTTCTCTTCCACATAAATGGCCTCGGTATATGTGCCTAATGCTTCGTGAATCCACAAATCTGCATGATCGGAACAAGAGATGGAATTGCCAAACCATTCATGTGCCGACTCATGAATGATGATAAAATCGAAACCAAATTTGTTGTTTTTGTAGTGGTTACCATAAGCCACTGCACTTTGGTGTTCCATTCCCCAATAATCCGTTTCCACTAAAGCATATCCATCCCGAGGGAAAGGGTATGGTCCAAAATATTTCTCAAAAATGCGCAACATTTCTTCACTTTGCTCGAAATGTTTTTTAGCAATTGCCTCATTTTCTTTGAGAACATAATAGTCTAAATCTAAGTTCTTGCCATTCAATTGCTTCATCGTTTTGGACCAATGCGCATATTCGGCCATATTGATGCTAACATTGTATAGATTGATGGGATAGCTGACTCTCCAGTGATATTCATCGGTGGATGCCTTGCTGATTTTTTCTACCAAATTTCCGTTGGAAACAGATACAAGTCCTTTCGGGCCTTCGATGTGGATGTCCATCGATGCGGGTTCGTCGGAAGGATGATCCTTGCATGGCCACCAAACCGATGCCCCTAATCCCTCACAGGATACGGTTACCCAAGGATTTCCTTTGGGGTCTTTTGTCCATGAAAATCCGCCATCCCAGGGTGGTTTAACAGCCGGTCTGGGATTACCGTGGTACTTCACCCAAACCGTTTGAACTTGTTTGGCGGGAATCATATTATTGGCTTGGATGAAAATAGCATTGCCATCCCGACGGAAGTTTACTTTTTTATTGGCCCAACGAATTTCGTCTACGATTAAGTTTGCAAATAGATCCAATTGAATCTCTTTGGTTTGTTGGGTCGTGATGAAACGAATGCTATTTGTTCCCGCAATGCTTTTTTCGGCCGGATTCACAGCCACATGTAGGTCATAATGCAATACGTCGAAACAGGCTCTTGCCGGGCTTAATGTTCCACGAAGACTATCCGCATGGCTGAATTTTTGAGCAAATAAACCGAAGGGGATAAGAAGAATGAAGAGTAATTTCTGGGTCATTGGAATGAAATGTGAATTTAAAGATATAAAAAAAGCTGCACCTTGAAAGTGCAGCTTTTGATATACATTCAGAAAAATACTAGTAACGGTAATGCTCCGGCTTGAATGGACCCGCTTGAGGTACGCCGATGTATTCTGCTTGTTCTTTTTCTAATTTCTCCAACTTCGCACCGATGTGTGCTAAGTGCAAGAATGCTACTTTCTCATCTAAGTGTTTTGGTAAGATGTAAACTTTGTTCTCGTAATTTTTTGAATTAGCCCATAATTCCAATTGAGCTAATGTTTGGTTACAGAATGAGTTCGACATCACGAAAGATGGGTGACCCATGGCACAACCTAAATTTACCAAACGACCTTCTGCCAAAACGATCACGTTTTTGCCGTCGATTGTGTACATGTCAACCTGTGGTTTGATTTGGTCTTTTGTAGAACCGTAGTTGTTGTTCAACCACTCCATGTCGATTTCATTGTCAAAGTGACCGATGTTACAAACAATCGCTTTGTCTTTCATCGCTTTGAAGTGACGATCACGGATAATTTTTACGTTACCTGTAGCCGTAACAAAGATGTTCGCGCGTGTTGCAGCTTCATCCATCGGAACAACTTCATAACCATCCATTGCCGCTTGAAGCGCACAAATTGGGTCGATTTCTGTTACCAAAACACGGCAACCAGCACCACGTAATGAATCAGCAGAGCCTTTTCCTACGTCACCATAACCTGCTACCACAGCAACTTTACCTGCTAGCATCAAGTCAGTTGCACGACGAATCGCATCAACCAATGACTCTTTACAGCCGTATTTATTATCAAATTTAGACTTTGTTACCGAGTCGTTTACGTTGATCGCTGGCAAGAATAATGTGCCATTCTTCATACGCTCATATAAACGGTGAACACCTGTCGTTGTTTCTTCTGAAAGACCTTTGATGCCTTCGATTAACTCAGGATAATCATCAAAAACCATGTTTGTTAAATCACCACCATCATCCAAAATCATGTTCAAAGGTTGACGATCTTCTCCAAAGAATAAAGTTTGCTCGATACACCAGTTGAATTCCTCTTCGTTCATGCCTTTCCAAGCATAAACTGGGATACCTGCCGCCGCGATAGCTGCTGCTGCATGATCTTGCGTAGAGAAAATGTTACAAGAAGACCAAGTTACATCCGCTCCTAAAGCTGTTAATGTTTCGATTAAAACCGCTGTTTGAATCGTCATGTGCAAGCAACCCGCGATGCGAGCACCTTTCAATGGTTGCGCTGCTCCAAATTCCGCACGCAATGCCATTAAACCCGGCATTTCAGCTTCTGCTAATTGAATCTCTTTGCGACCCCAGTCGGCCAATGCAATGTCTTTAACTTTGAAAGGTACGTAAGTCCCTGATTGTGATGCCATTGTGTATTGTATTTTATTTCGAATTCTTAAGAAAGTGCAAATTTAATCCTTTATTGCCGAGCAACAAAATTTTGTTTTAAGAAAGGCGAAGCCTAGGATTCCAAGAAAGGCAATACGCTTTCGAGTTGGATTCCTCGCGAACCTTTTACTAACAAAAAGCTATTCGTAATGGGGTTATCTTGTAACCAATTGTGTAAGCCAAATTTGTCAGGGAAATAATAAGCTTGTGGTAAATGAATTAATGCATGTTGCATGTGTTCGCCTACAAGCAGTACTTTTGAAAATTGAAATCCTGCGATAAGCTGACCTATTGAAGCGTGTTCGCTTGCCGACAAATTACCCAATTCAAACATGTCGCCTAGGATGACAATTTTAGGGTTATTTTCCGTTTCGGCAAAATGACTTATGGCAGCCTCCATGGAAGATGGGTTGGCATTGTATGCGTCCATCAATACTTGATTGGATCCAATTTTGATGAATTGGGAACGGTGATTCGTAGGCATGTAGGAACTAATTCCTAGCCGACAAGCCTCATCACTTAGTCCGAAGTTTTTTCCAACAGCGATAGCCATTTGGATGTTTTCAAAATTATATATTCCCGGGAGATGCGATTTTACAATACTTCCATCTGCACAAGAAAAAGTAATCGTTGGTTTCGCTTCAATAAGTGTTGTGGGCATTTCGACATTCGCCACAATGCAATTTGAAATGCCGCGCTCTTCGCTCATCTCATGTACTACATTTTTGTCTTTTGGTAAAAAGACCGTTCCGCCATGTTGGGCAACATAATCAAATAATTCCCCTTTTCCTTTGCGGACACCTGCTTCCCCGCCAAAGCCTTCTAAATGTGCCTTGCCGATATTGGTAATTAGGCTATGAGTGGGCTGAGCAATTTCAACCAATTCTTTGATGTCACCTTGCTTATTCGCACCCATCTCGATCACTGCAACTTCATGCGAGGATTTGATCTGTAAGATAGAAAGTGGCACGCCGATATGATTATTTAAATTCCCGGCAGTGGCATAGCAATGGTATTTTTGAGATAAGACCGAAAATAATAATTCTTTCGTCGTTGTTTTCCCGTTTGAACCCGTCAATCCAATGATGGGGATCTTAAGCGTATTTCGATAATCCCGCGCTAAATCTTGTAGGGCTATCAAGCCGTCTTCCACGAGTAGGGTCTTTTCGCCTGTTTCAAAGTTTACATCATCGATGACAGCCGCTAAAGCCCCTTTTTCCAAGGCTTCTTTGGCTAAAGCGTTTGCATTGAAATTGGGTCCCTTTAGTGCAAAAAAGAGATTTCCTGCTTGAATCTTACGGGTGTCTGTACAAACACCTGTGGATTTTAGAAAAAAAGCTAAAAGAGCTGAATTTAAAATCTTCATGTTAAATTTAGTGCGCCTAATGAAAATGCTCTGCAAATATCGAATGAAAAATTGTTTAATCCTTTTAATGAGCTTGATAAGTATGCAAATCCCTGCGCAAAGCTTGCGATTTTCTATTTTTCAAGGCATTTCGGTGAAACAAAATGGGCAGAGTTTAACCTTTCCTTGGGCCGGCGGCATGAATTCCATGCAATATCAAAGCATGGATTTGAATGGGGATGGTGTGATGGATTTGGTTTGTTTTGATCGTACAAGTAATCAAGTGAGTACTTTCTTGCAAGATTCTCAAGAGAATTTCATTTTTGCCCCAGGATACGCCATCAAATTCCCAGTCATCGAAAACTGGTTTGTATTGGCAGATTTTAATCAAGATGGCCGAAAGGATTTGTTTTGTTCCAGCGCTGCAGGTATAAAAGTATATCAAAATAAATCGCTAAACGGACAGATTGACTTTGAAAAAGTCAAAGACCCCCTGTGTACGAAAGGATTTTCTGGTCTCATTAATTTATATGTCGCATCTCCTGACATTCCGGTCATTGCAGATGTAGATAGCGATGGCGATGTGGATGTGTTGGCATTCGAACCAGGAGGTCATTACATCGAATTTCATGAGAATGTGTCCATGCAAAAATCAGGCAAAGCGGATCTTGATTTTGAGAAATCTCCACAATATTGGGGGAATTTTGTTCATCATGATTGTCGGGATGCCCAAATCCTAAACTCGGAAATTCGCCCTCAGTCTGTTGGGGCCGTTAATCGGGTCGACCATGTTGGGAATAGTTTGGGTAGAACGGCCAACAATGATTTGTTTTTTGGGCAGGTAGCTTGTACCAATTTGGGTATGTTGAAAAATGTAGGAACACAGCAGCAGGCAAGCTATTCGAATATCGAATTTGATTATCTAGGTGGATTGTCTGTAGGGGCTGGGGTATTCTATTCTGCAACATCCCTTCAGCTGAACGGGAAGACAGAGGAATTGTTCGTTTCTTTTAACACGCCGGACAATGCAGGTTTTCGGCAGGATTTCCAACATGCTTCATTTCGAATTGTCGGGGGCAAATCAAAGCCCTTTTTACAAGATCAAATGATCGATGTAGGGGAGAAGGCGAGTCCTTGCTTTTTTGATGTAGATGAAGATGGGGATTTGGACCTATTAATCGGCCATGCCGGTTATCGGGTAGCAAATGATGTGAAATCTAGTATCTATTTATACGAAAATCAATCGGGTACCTTCCAATTTAAAACGGCAGATTACCTGGGTTTAGGTGTTAGCGAATCCCTAACTGATTTGGTTTTACAAGTGCAGGGAAATCAAATGCTGGTTGTAGGCCAAAGTGCTGAAGGTTCAAAAGTATTTTATTTGGCAAAGCAACAAATTACAAAGGTTCCCTTTGTCGTAAATTCAGGAGAATTACCTTGCACGAGTCCTTGGGGAAATTTAATCATTACGCGCACGGGCCTAATTCAATCTGCAGCGAATGCCGACTGGGGTCATTTAAGTAAAGAGTCATGGCAATTGCGTTCTTGTCAGTTTGCTGATATGGATGGAGATGGTACTGATGAATTTATCGGGATTGATGTTGAAGGCAATTGGCACATCGGGAATTATGATGTATTAACAAATTTACTTTCTTGGCGTTCTTCAGATTTTCAAGGCTTTAAGGTGGGAAGAAATGCGCGTCTGAGCGTGGCTGATTTCAACGCAGATGGTCGGCAGGATTTGGTTGTTGGAACAGGCGCTGGAGGGATTTATTTACTGGAGAATAAGAGCAATTCGCCGGTTTGGGATGCGATGATGGAGCAAACGTTACAAGTTTGGCCTAATCCGCATTCAGGTCAAATTCACGTATTAACGAATCAACCAGGGGAATTGCAGCTATATAATTCGTTGGGTCAAAAAATTTCTACGACCACTATGCAAGCAGGAAAAACGTATGACATGTTGAATTCGGGTATGTCAGTATTACGCTTTGTGGATACAAGCGGAAAAGTGACTACACAAAAACTCCAACAAGATTAAAAGAATTTCCCGGCTCCTAAAACGATTTGGCGTAGACTAACAATGATGATCACGATGCCTACTAAAATCATCATACTCTTTACTGGAAGTTTGTTGGCCAAACGCGCAGCGATTGGAGCTGCGACAACACCACCTAATATTAAGCCGGCAATGACTTGCCAATAACCTAAGCCAATCACGGTAAAGAAGGTAATCGAAGAGGCAAGGGATACAAAAAATTCAGTGAGGTTGACACTACCAATCGTATATTTTGGATGCCGTCCCGATGCAATTAAGGTGGAAGAAACGATGGGTCCCCAACCGCCACCACCGATGGAATCTAAGTAACCACCGAATAAGGCCAACCAACCCACTTTCTTTAATGGACGTTTTTCTTGGCGTTTGATTAAGGCCTTGCGGATAATGATGGCCCCTAAAAATAAGGTGTAAATGGAAACGATTGGTTTGATATATCCTGCGTAGTCTTCCAAAGAAGATAAAATATATGCACCTAAAATTGCGCCAATTACGCCTGGAACGACTAAGGTTTTGAATAACTTGGAATTCACATTCCCAAATTTCAAGTGCATGTAACCCGAAACACCAGAGGTGAATACCTCAGAAGCATGCACGCTAGCGGAAGCTGCGGCGGGAGTGATGCCTACCGACATTAAAAAAGTCGTAGCAGTAACCCCATAAGCCATACCGAGTGCGCCGTCAATCATTTGCGCGACAAAACCGCCTAAAATGTAATATAAGATTTCAGAATTAACCGTATTGAATACGGCAATGACATTTTCCGCTGTTAAGTATGAGAATAATAAATGTCCCACAATCATTAAGGCCAAAGCATTGCTGATGTGAATAATGACCTCGGTGATGCTCCGTTCCCGTTTCCAAATGATATTAATCGCTTTTAATAAGCTAGGAAATTTAGGCTTGTTCGGCGTGGACTCAGGTTGTGTAGACATGGGTAAAATTAATAATCCTACAAAACTAATAGACTTTACTTAATCTACCAATAAAGTAGAGTAAATATTTTTTCATAAAATTCGTGTAAATTGCATGCCCTTTTGAAAAACAAACAATTATATGCGTTCAGAGTATCAATTTCGTGAGATCGAAAAAGCGTGGCAAGGATTTTGGGAGCAAAACCAAACATTCAAAGCACAGGTAAATCCCAATAAACCCAAGTATTATGTGTTGGACATGTTTCCTTATCCTTCGGGAGCGGGGCTACATGTAGGCCATCCACTGGGGTACATCGCTTCAGATATCATGGCGCGATATAAGCGTTTGCAAGGATATGAGGTATTGCACCCTATGGGATTTGATTCCTTTGGTTTGCCTGCAGAGCAGTATGCGATTCAAACGGGCCAGCATCCTGCAATAACGACGGAACAAAATATTACTCGTTACATTGAGCAATTGAAAAACATGGGTTTTTCGTTCGATTGGACGCGTGAAGTACGTACCTCAGATCCTGCCTATTATAAATGGACGCAGTGGATTTTCATGCAATTATTTAATTCTTGGTATAACCAGGAAACCGATAAGGCGGAGTCTATTGATACCTTGAAAAGTATTCTAGCTTCCAAAGGGTCTATCGGCTTGAAAGCGGTTTGTGAAGACGATGTGGAGCGAATTTCAGCGGATGCTTGGAATGCCATGAATGAGGAGGAGCAATATGCCTATTTATTGAATTTTCGATTGGCTTATTTGGATGATTCGGTTGTCAACTGGTGTCCTCAATTAGGTACGGTATTAGCGAATGATGAAGTAAAAGATGGTTTATCCGAGCGTGGAGGCTATCCTGTGGAGCAGAAAAAAATGCGTCAATGGTCTATGCGCATCACGGCCTATGCAGATCGATTATTACGTGGTTTAGAGGAGGTAGATTGGTCGGATTCCTTGAAAGAACAACAACGCAACTGGATTGGAAAATCAATCGGTACTGACGTTGAATTTGCCATTGAGGGTATTTCGGATAAGAAAATCAAGGTGTTTACGACGCGCGTAGATACGATTTATGGGGTATCTTTCATGGTTTTAGCGCCTGAGCATGAATGGGTGGCGGAATTAACAAAGCCAGAACAACAGGCTGATGTGGATGCCTATATTACCTGGACGAAATCTCGTTCAGAATTAGACCGTGTTTCAGAAGTTAAAACTGTTTCAGGGGTATTCACAGGTTCTTATGTGATTAATCCCTTGAATAATGAGCGTGTTCCTTTGTTCTTGGCCGACTACGTTTTGGCTGGTTATGGAACCGGAGCTGTGATGGGTGTACCTTCAGGGGACCAACGCGACTGGAATTTTGCCAAACATTTTGATTTGCCTATTCCTGCCATCTTAGATGCGCAAAAAGATATTGAAAAACAGGCTGATAATACCAAGGAAGGGAAATATATCAATTCGGGGATTATCAATGGCATGGGTTATAAGCAAGCTACGGAAACTTTAATTCAATGGTTGGAGGAACGTGGAATAGGCAAAGGAAAAGTACAGTACCGCATGCGGAATGCTGTATTTTCACGCCAGCGCTATTGGGGAGAGCCGGTACCGGTTTATTTCAAGCCTAGGTCTACTGGCCAATTATTGCCATATTTAATTCAGGAGTCTGAATTGCCTTTGGAATTGCCTAAAATCGATAAGTATTTACCTACGGAAACGGGTGAGCCGCCATTAGGACGCGCTGCAGATTCATGGAAGTACCAAGGTCAATATGATTATGAATGGTCGACCATGCCGGGCTGGGCCGGATCTTCTTGGTACTGGTATCGTTACATGGACGCACAAAATGATGCTGCATTTGCTTCGGCAGAGGCGGTTAATTATTGGAAGGCTGTCGACTTATATATTGGTGGTTCTGAGCATGCAACGGGACACTTGTTGTATTCGCGTTTTTGGAATAAGTTCTTGAAGGATTTAGGGTATGTAGCGGAGGAAGAATTTGCTAAGAAATTGATCAACCAAGGGATGATTCAAGGTCGGTCAAATTTTGTCTATCGTGTCAAAAATTCCGATCAGGTGACTTTTGTGTCTCATGGATTAAAAGATCAATACGATGTGGCTGCTTTGCACGTGGATGTGAATATTGTGGAAAATGACGTGTTGGACGTTGAAGAGTTCAAGCGTTCACGTAACGATGTACCTGCGGATGCACAATTCATCTTGGAAGATGGGAAATATGTATGCGGTTGGGAAGTGGAGAAAATGTCCAAATCGAAGTTCAACGTCGTGAATCCGGATGATTTAATTGCTAAATATGGTGCGGATACTTTACGTGTTTACGAGATGTTCCTAGGGCCTTTGGAGCAATTCAAGCCTTGGAACACGAATTCCATTTCGGGTTCGCATAATTTCTTGCGTAAGGTGTGGCGTTTGTTCTTTGACGAGCAAGCACAAAAATCTGTTTTGGTGGATGCCCAAGCTACACCGGAAGAATTAAAGGTATTACATACAGCCATTCGCAAGGTTCAGGATGATTTGGAGCGTTATTCGTTTAATACGGTTGTGTCGACTTTGATGATTTGCGTAAATGATTTAGGCCAATTGAAATGCCACAAGAAATCGGTACTTCGTGAATTGGTTTTATTGCTATCTCCCTATGCACCTCACATGGCTGAAGAATTATGGTTGGCCTTAGGAGAGGAGGCAGGAAGTATTTCACATTCCAAATTCCCGGTATTCAATCCAGAATTTTTGGTGGAGAATGAATTCAATTATCCGATTTCTTTCAATGGGAAGGTGAAATTAACCTTGGCCTTTTCGGCAACGGCAAGTCCAGCTGAAGTGGAGGCAGCTGTGCTGGCTAATGAACAAGTGCAGAAACACTTGGATGGCAAAGCACCTTCCAAGGTGATTGTGGTTCCGAAACGGATTGTGAATATTGTTTTAGGAAAATAGATAGAAAGGGCTGAGTAATCAGCCCTTTTTAGTTGTGGATGACTAGATCAATGATTTTAAATAATGTGAGGCAAAAGGTCATCAAGCCAAGTGTCCATTTTTTGTTTGATTTCATAGTCTTTTCAATGGTGGCCTCCATTCTTGACTCAAAAGAAATGAATCGCGCTTCTAAGGTTTCGAATCTTGCTTCAAGAGAATGAAATTTACCTTCAAGGGCATAGAATCTACTTTCAAGATGATGAAATTTTACCTCAAGTTCAGAGAAGTCTAATCGTAGCTGTGCCACATCCGCGGCCAACTCATCCAATCGCATTTCGAAATGATTGATGTGATTGAATGCTGATTTCAATAAAAGTGTATTCACATCTTGATCTGACAACGCTTCTCCATTTGAAAATTTATTTTCAATCAGCTGAATGCGCGGCTGAATCATTTCGAGGAGCTGGTTTTCTATTAAGGTATTCTTTTTCATTTTTCGGGCTAGGTTTGATGACACAAATTTCGTCCGGATAAATACCTTTTCCTATTCAAAAAATGACTAATTGAATGATTATCAATGAATTGATTTAATCCATTCACGGATCAACGCGACGCCTTCTTGATGGATAATTGTCCGACCAAGTTCCGGCATCATAACCCCCGGATCATGCGAATTCATTCGATAGAGCAATATGCTTTCTGCCGGTTTACCCGCAACGATGTCATAGGATAAACCGCCTGAACCGCGACCTGCCGCCACAGGTGATTTCATGTTGCCGTAGGCCGTCGTACCATAATAGCGATAATCTAAAAATAAGCCTGAACTCTTGGCGGGTCCTTTGGGATTGTGACAATGCGCACAATTGATGTCCAAATATGCCTTCACTCGTTCATTGAGAGGCGCACCTTCGTCAAAATACGAGACGAATTTAGGCCTAGTTTCGGATACATTCGTCAGCTGATTCGTCCGACTCCAATAATCCAATTGGTTTTCTTCTCCATGGACATAGCGCATCGAGGCATTCATTTGTCGGGCACTAGGACCTATAGGCGTCATCATGCCATCCCGTTCGTGGCATCCTTTGCATTGATTCATATTCGGCACGACATAATTAACCTGCTGCTTCTTGCCCTGCAAGTTTTTGAACTCCACCAAACTCGTCCCACCAGCTACTTCTAAATAGGCTTCTGTTTGCTCCTCATTCCAAATATAAGGCAATGCTACCCAGCCTGAACCTTCATGGCTTAGGATACGTGTTTCCATGATTCGCCGACCGGATTCAGGTTTGCGCTCATCGAAGGGATAATAAAAGGTTTTGGCTATGCGTGTTCCCACCGGGAATTGAAAAACGGAATCCGGATTGTAGGCGACTGATTGTCCCGCAGGTAACTGAACGAAACGTAATTTATGGGCGTAATCTGAAAAGAGGGGGCTAATCAGCTCATAGGGTATCACACCAGTTACGGGAATTTGATCTTGCAGTTTTCCCTGAAACAAGCCGTAATCAGAGAGTTTCGTGGGAAATTTAGGCGCTGGTTGGTATGAAAATAAGCCAAGAAGCAAGAGGAATCCCAAGTAACGCATGCCTAAAATTGATTCGATTTGACATATTCCTGTACACAATCCAACTCCACTGGATTACGTCGCACGTTTTTGAAATCATGCTCCGCGTCCATATTGGCCACCGACTGGTTTACATTATGATGTACACAAATGCGATGTTGGGGTAAATATTGACCATCGCTTCCACAACGTGCCGAATCAAGAATACCATCATAAACTACATGGGGTACATTTCTGCCAAATCGCAATTTGAAGCGGTAAATCTGGGCAAATCGTCCTTCTAAGGGTACACGTCCTAAACGACGCTCAAAGGTATTATTGAACACCGAAATGGCGGTCGGGTAGGGGTCATATTCCTTATCTTTAATCGCGATTTCTGACATGAAATAAGAAATAATACCGACGCCTACCGTTTGATGATTTAAAATCTTATTGTCGTAAATGTCTACGTTGCTCGTCGCCAAAATCAACATCCCAGTTCCCTTGGGTACTTTACCTACGATATTGCCTTTAGGAGCGAAATTCGATTGGTTATTAGCTTCGATTAGGTTGTCATGAACCTTAACAAATCCACCCTTTTTTTGAATCAAATCCGGTAAATCAAATACCAAAATCCCACCTGTATTTCCATAGGCATGGTTATGGTGCACATCCGCAAAGAGAGAGTTTTCGATTTCAATCCCCGCTACATTCTGATAGGCTGTGCAATTTTTTACTTCGATGTGCTGAGATTGTCCTACATAAATTCCCGCATCAGATGCCCCGATCGCGATACAGCTGTCGATAAGAATATTTGTGCAAAGCACTGGATAAAGCGCATAGGAGCCATTTTGGGACTTGGGTCCTCCTGTCCATTCGGCTTTGATGCGACGGAATGTGATATCCTTCACATGCATCGTTTTAATTAGATCTCCTTTGGAGTCCTGAACTGTCAAATCTTCTAAAATGATATTTTCGCAATTGGTGATTTTGATTCCTTCCGCACCGGTTTGTTGATCTTTGAAACTCAAGACCGTTTTGTCCATTCCCTTACCGCGGATAGTGATTTTCTTTTTTCCTTCTAAGGATAAACTACCCGAAATTTGAAATTTGCCTGCTTCCAATTCAATCACATCCCCATCTGATGCTAGGATTAATTGAGTCTGCAGTCCTTTTTCAAATTGGGCTTGCCCCATAAGTGGAGAAAGCCCAATAAATAAAAGAAAAATGTTGAGGTACTTCATCCTAATTAGTTTCTTGGAGGCCCACCCGCACGCATTTGCGACTGCATAGTTTTGTATTTCTCTAATTGCTCAGGTGTCAAAATAGCCTTCAACGCTTCTTGTTGGCCCTCGTTAATCTTCTTCATTTCCCCCATCATCTCTTCACGTTCCATACCAGCTTGACGGAATTCCATCATCTTTTCGATTCGTGCAACAATTAAGGGTTCAATTTTGTCTTCTTGCTCTTTGGTCAATTTCAATTCTGAACTCATGCGGTTCAATTGATTCATAGCCATTTCCTGTGGACTTGGCATTTGTGCGTAAACTGCTTCGCCGGCTCCCATTAGGGCAACGACCATGGCGATTGTTGTTAAGATCTTTTTCATTTTGATAAGTTTAGGAATTCAAGTTAACCAATTTATTCAAACACCGTATTCCAAATCAAGGAATAAACTTCCGTTGGTTCCATTTTATCAGTTGATTGATTATCAGCGATATACAAAGGATAATAAGCTTCGTCGCAAAATGGACTGCCATGGGATCCTTTGACCAAACTCGCATCCAAAGGAATCACATCCATGCGATAACGGAAACCTGTCAGTTTACGGGCCAATTTATAGGCCGCACGGAGTTTGATGAATGGGTTTTTAGGATCCATGAACATCTCGACAGGGTCATACCCAGGTTTTTTGAAGATGTCTACACAACGGGCAAAATCGGGTGCTTTTTTGTCGTCCAACCAGTAGAAATAGGTGAACCAAGCATCCTTATCAGCAATCAATACCAAGTCGCCCGCACGCGGATGATCGATGTGAAATGCGGCTAATTCATCGCCGGATAGTACTTTTTTGACGCCATGTGTTTGCATCAAAAGTAATTTTACTTCATCCAAAACAGAAGCATCAGGACAATATACATGCGCGATTTGGTGATCAGATACGGCAAATGCACGTGATGCACCCGGATCTAATAATTCCAAGCCTTGTTCCTCCCGCAAGGCGATATAACCTGCCTCGCGCAAGATGCGATTCAAATGAACGGGTTTGGAAACGTTATTAATTCCATATTCGGAAAGGATAATTACTTTCGCCCCTTTGCCTTCAAAATGGCTTACTAAACGCTCAACTACCTGATCGATTTCCTGCAAATCGCCTTTGATCTTTTCAAAATCCACGCCGAATTTCTGCAAGCAATAATCCAAATGAGGCAAATAGATAAAGGTCAGCGTCGCATCATATTTCTTATCCACGTAAATGGAGGCATCCGCAATCCAATTTGTCGATTTAATATTTGCATTGGGTCCCCAAAAATTAAACAAGGGAAATGTTCCAAAGGCCTCCTGTAATTCATCACGCAAATCAGCTGGATGACTATAACAATCAGGCATCTTTACTCCATCCGAGTGATATTGAGGTCTAGGTGTCACCGAATAATCCGCCGATGAATACATGTTGTACCACCAAAATAAATTGGCACAGGTGAAATTCGGATCTTTTTTATGTCCTGCATCCCAGATTTTTTCGTCCCCCACGAGCTTATTGGACTGTTTCCAAAACTTCACTTCCGAATCGATGTTGTCATACCAGCCATTCCCCACAATGCCGTGTGAACTTGGATATTTTCCTGTCAGGTATACACTTTGGGAAGTCGTCGTCACAGCCGGAAACGGGGGCTTGATTTTCGATTTCTTTTTACCCGAAATATAGCCGTCTAAAAAAGGGGTATGTTGACCTAAAATACTTTCGCTTAGGCCTACAATATCAATGACTACGGTTTTTTGCATAATAGGTCTTGTATGTACGTGACTTCACGCGCGATGGATGTCTCGATGGATTCTTGGTATTCGGAGGGTAAAACTCCCCAAGTATAGGTCTCAATTTCCATCATCCGTGTGACATGATGTTGTTGATGATAAGCCAAAGTTTCCGCGATTTCCGCTTGCGTGGAATTCAATAAGCCATAGGAATCTAAGAAAAGAGGCACATGGAAATGCACGCGCCACTCGTCGTAAATTCCTTCTTTGTATTGCGCTAAGGCTTCTCCCAAATCTTTGAATTGTTCGTAATTCCCATCTTTTTTCAAGGCCTTCACCTGATGTAAATAAGTGGGTTCTTCATATTGTTTCAAGGCTTCGATACGCGCATTAGCGTCCTGTCGTAAATCAACTCGCAGCGCAGAACTGATTTGTATCTTGCCGATGGAGATATTTTTCTCTGCTAATTCTTGTAAACAGGATGTAGGTTTATCGAAGGAAACCCCATAATGACACACATCGAAACAGATGTGTATATGCCTACGAACCCAATCTTCCGGAATGCCGGCTGTTATCGCATAAGGAATTAAAATGTCTGTGTACCAGTCGACGAATTCACGGTGATTTTCCAATAGGCCATCTGGCTCCGGTTCGATGTCAATGTGAATCCATTTTCCCGTTTTTTGTTCCGTTTGAGCCAAATAGGGGACGAGTTTTAACAATTCCATCGTGGCCTGGCTAATTGCCGAACCGCGATTATCCCACCAGAATTTATAAGACAATGGCGACGTTGAAATACCTCCCTCATGTTGATCCGTTGGCAATAATTGAACTAATAAATCTATCAATCGACGGGTATAATTCACGCGATCCTGTGTCGTCCAGTCGGGCGCATGCACCTGATCTTTGACAATCGTATTATGAAATCCGCCATACGGGAATCCGTTCAACGTAAATATGTAAATGTCTTCTTGGGCGAGCCAGGTTTTTAAGGCTGCCAACTTATTCGAATCTTCGCTTAAATCGATACTTGCCTGATTCGCGATCCGTAAACCCAATCCCATCGCGTGGTCTGGACAAACTTCTTGCTTTACCTTCGGGACGGTTGCTTGTAAATTGGCAAAATGTTCTTCCCAAATCTCCCCGGGATGAATGTTACTGCAATAACTGAGGTGTCCGTAGGCTGTTTTCATCTTAAGCGTATTTAGCTAATAAGGCAACGGAAGCTTGGATCGTTGGGAAGTCCATTTCGTGAACTTCTTCTCCTTTTCCTAAAGCTTTCAACAAAGTGATGGTTAAATGCCCTCCCAAATGTTCTTGGAATTCTTGCAAACCTTTATGCAGGTTTTGGCATTCATTTTCGGCCAAAGCCGGATGATATAAATCAAATCCTAAGCCCTTAATGACGGCCAAAATACGCTTACAATCCGATAAGGAAATCGCACCAATCAAATGCGAATACACGCAATCCAAGGCAATTCCGATCGCAACTGCTTCGCCATGACGTATCTTGAAATCGGATAAATATTCCAATTTATGTGCTGCCCAATGTCCAAAATCCAAGGGTCGTGCGGATCCCAATTCAAATGGATCTCCGCCCGAAATATGCTTCATGTGCAAGTCGGCGCAACGATAAATTTGCTCAACCATCGCCGCTTCATCACGGGCATTCATGGCATCGACATGCGCCTCTAACCATTCGAAAAAAACTAAATCTTTGATCAAAGCTACTTTGATGGCTTCTGCAATTCCAGAGCGCCAGTCGCGGTCTTCCAAGGTTGCTAAAAAGGCGATATCGTTAAATACGGCTACAGCAGGAGCGAAGGTGCCTAAGAAATTCTTTTTGCCTAAGTAATTGACCCCATTCTTGACGCCCACTCCTGAATCATTTTGGGATAAGACGGTCGTGGGTATACGAATTAATTTAACTCCACGATGGGAAATAGCAGCGGCATATCCCGACATGTCCAAGAAAGCACCACCACCAATTGCTGCGACAAAAGAATGTCGGTCAATGCGATGTTCATCAATCGCCCGAACGACTTCTTCATAAAATCGGGGATCATTTTTACACACTTCCCCGCCAGGTAAAACCAAGATTTCTGGTGCTAAATCAGCTACAGCATTCGATTCAAAATATGAAACAATGTTACTCGTTAAGGATGGATGTGCATCTGCAACGCCTTTGTCGATGACAAATAAGATGCGTTTGCGGAAATTGCTTTGGCCAAAATTGGATATAAAATCACACAAGGTTTTATTGCTCGCGTCAAACAAGTGTTTCGTAAAAATCACTTGATAGCTGAAGGGTACTTGAAATTGCTGTTGTAAAACTTGCATGAATGATAAATTAAGAAACGGCGAATTTTTTGCCCACCCACATGGAGAGCGGCAATAAGGCTAAAGTAACAAAAGCCATGTAATATTGTTCACTAACGCTGACCCAGGCGGCATTCATTAAAATTAGTGTCAAAACACCGGTTTTAACACTTTGACCTATATTAGGGCCTATAGGGTTTTGGATGGCTTTTGTCAACTTTGAAAAGATCAAATAAGCGTGTGCCACAACAAATGGCAGCATGTACATCAATTTTCCAGCTTGATAGCCTACGGCCAATTGGCTTCCATGCACAATGACGAATAAGAAGGCCGCAAACCATAAGGGCGCCGATTGGCTTCCATGTACCTCACCGCGACTCACCAAGGTAATCGCAGCGATGTAAATCAAAGGAATTAAAATCAAATAAAAGTGCTCTAACACACCTAGCTCGTACACGCTCATCCCCAGCATTAAATTATAGGCCCGGCATAATCCCATATTGATAGGACCAAAAATGCGCATGTGTTTTCCCTTGTAATCATAAAATAATGCTAATACGGTGATGATTACCGCGATGATTCCACTCAATCGGCTTTGCCAAAAGGCTAAGAAAATTCCCAATGATAATAAAACGATTCCACCAAAAATGGCTTCGATTCGTTGGATTCTGCCACTAGGCAAAGCGCGTTCTGGGCGTTCAATGATGTCCAGTTCATGATCAAAAATGTCATTGAATACGACACCGCCTGCATATAAACACATGGTCGAAATACCCAGAAAAACCACGGGCCAAAATTGATAGTCCAAGGTCCCAAAGGTAAATCCTACGATGGCCATTCCCGCCAACACATCCGTTAAGGCTGTGATGACATTCGCTGGACGCATGAGTTCAAGAAAGGCTCTGAATTTGATACGCATTAGCGAATGATTAGGGAATCTTTGTTGACACGTGGTGCTTGACCACCCCGTAAAACCGTATTTCCATTAAATTTTTGTGTTTGGTCAATTTCCAAGCCGTTGATGAAATCCGATTCTTGAATCTGTCCACTTTGGGCAAATGCATCCAAAGCGTTTTGATACGTAACCAAACGAATATGTTCATCAGGAATCTCCTTGATTTTCATTAAGGCAGCTGTTTTGGGAATTGCTAATGGATCCGAAATGCCCCAATCGGCGGCAGAATTGACCATGATGCGTTCGGGACCGTATTGTTTTACGATTTCTACCATACGCTCATTGCCCATTTTAGTGAAAGGATAAATCGTAAAAGCAGCATAAAAACCTTGGTCTAAAACCGATTTAACCGTTTCTTCATTATTATGGTCGATAATGACCATGTTCGGTGCGATGCCATGCTCCAAAGCAATGGCCATACTGCGCTCCGTTCCTTTTTTCTTATCCCGGTGTGGCGTGTGTACTTGTACGGGCAAATTCATTTCTTTGGCCAGCTCTAATTGCGCACGGTAATATTTTTCCTCAGCGGCTGTTTGGTCATCGAAACCGATTTCCCCTACACCCACAACGCCTTCTTTCTGCAAGAATAAAGGCAATATTTCCATCACCTGTTCTGCTAATGCCTCATGATTAGCTTCACGAGAATTCAGTCCAATCGTGCAATAATGTTTGATGCCAAATTGCGAAGAACGAAAACGTTCCCAGCCCACTAAACTCGCGAAATAGTCTTTAAATGAAGCTAATCCAGTACGCGGTTGGCCCAACCAGAATGCAGGTTCAATCAATGCAACAACGCCAGCATCAGCTAAAGCCTGATAATCATCCGTGGTCCGCGAAGTCATGTGCACATGCGGATCAAAGAATTTCATACCTTGTGTGTATTGGGCAAAAGTTCCATCAACTGCATGTGCTGTTGTTTTCTCTTGCTCTGTACCTTCAAAATGTGAAGGATTTCCTATGTTTTTATGTTCTTGGCACATATTAGGCGGTATAAATCGGTTCTGGTTTTTCAAGTTCATGCCAAAGTCCTTGCGTACTGCCAGGAATTTGGGCTTCTTGTTTCACTAAGCTGGCTGCAAGGACATCCCGTGGATTTTCAGATTGAGCTAGCTTTTCAATGTCGGCATGTAAAGATTCATTCATGAATTTAGGAACGAGCCGCCATACTTGGGAAGGCACTCTGCGTCCTGCCGACCATCTTTCATGGGCAAAATCGGAAAGTGTATTGGCTAAATCTTGATTAGCTCGTTCATCCAATCCGATGATTTGATGAATTGCTTTGTCGTTGAAAATACATTTTAAGACTAATTGGTTCCAAGCCGCTTCGCTGAAATAATCTTTTGGATAGGTATTTCCAAAGGCAATCGCGTCAAAAACGGGACCCATGTTGGAACGCACCGCGTCCGTCGCACGTAATAAAAAATTCTCTGGATTATTTAAGTAGGGAAGTGAACGCGTTAAAGCGACAGCTTCTTGTATTTCTGCAGTTTCATATAACAGGTCTACATTCGCCTCGTCCAATTGAGTTAGTAAATTGACTCGAACAACTTGGTCTAGAGTCCAGCCTTTGAAATCACCAGCTTCAATCAAATGCTTTGAGATAAAACGAGGAACTTTCACAAAGGCTAATGCCAAAGCTTTAGCATTGAGGGCTTTTTGCTCGGCGATCCATGTGGATTCTGTTTCAGTCGCATAGGATGCGATGGTTTCAGTGATTTGAGTATTCGTTTTCACGGCTAATTAGGTTCCTTTCAACGAAAATACTAAAAAAAATGAGGATTTTTATGATTTATTGACTTGATCAATATTCTCATCCGATTTTATCCGGTAAGGTCCTTTTTTTAGGAATAAAATTGCTATAAAATAGCGGTAGAGTATCCCGAGTTTTTGGCTAAAAATTCGTTGGTTATCTGTGTCATTCAACCAATTTTTCCCCTTAAGTATATTGATGCAAATTTTCCATGCCCAGAACAATGGAGCCAATAATGTATAATTCGCATAGATAATCACATAAGGCAAAATTCCATAGCTTTTACGAATCCACAGTAAGTTAGAAACTTGAATTTGCATCGAAAAACGATTGACCCAGGAGTAGGTCGTTCTTCGGAAAGGATTTTCTTGAATGAGGTGAATGAATTTGATCTCGTCAAAATAGGCCAATTTTCCAATTTTACTCAGACGGTAACTCAATTCAGCATCTTCTGCATACATGAAAAAATCTTCGTCCCAACCATGTAGTTTGAGCAGGTTTTCTTTCGATGCCATCAGAAAGGCACCCACTAAATTATTTGTTTCTTCCGGTCGGCTGAATCTTTCTTCAGGTAATAATCGATCGATCAGTTGATGAAAAACAGGTCTATTGGGAACAATGTAAAAATCTCTTCTTACAGCATTTAGCGTTCGATAATAGGGGATAGGATCTTGATTTGAATCAACTTGAATTCCGCCGACAGCCACAAGACTTGAATCGGTTTTTAGTTTTTGGTAAGCCTTCGTAATTGCTGCATCGAAGACCAAGGTATCGGCATTTAGAAATAGCACGTATTCGCCAGAGGCTGCATTCAATCCGATGTTATTGGCTTTGGAAAAGCCAACATTCCCACCGGAATCAATCCAAGTTGTTTGTGGAAAGGCCGATAAAATGGCTTGATTTTGGCCTCTGACATAGTGATTGTCGACAATTATGCATTCGAAATGCAGTTCGGGGGTATGTTCGTGAATGCTTCGCAAGCAATCCAATAAGAGCGCTTCCGTTTTGTAGTTGACAAATACGATTGATACATTCATAAACCTTAAAATTAGTTTGAATTTATTTTATTTAAACGGGTCCTGCCTTTTTTCTTTTCGTTTCCGTCTGACATTCCCTATATTTCGTGTTCTAAAATCAACCTATGCGTAAATTATTTTACACCCTTGTTCTTGTTTCCTTTCATTTGATCGCTTTTGGTCAAAAATTCACATTTGAAGCCGTCAAATCTTATGCTTTTCCAACGGAACTAATTCGCTCGACTAAAGGCGATAAAATTGCTTGGGCTTTGGATGAAAAAGGTGTTCGGAACATTTATGTGGCAGAATCACCCAATTTTATTGCTCGTAAATTAACTGCTTTCAAAGAAGATGATGGGCAAGAGCTAAGCTCCATTTCGATTTCGGATGATGGGAAATGGGTATTATTTGTGCGTGGAGGAGATCATGGAGCTAGTTTTGATGATGAAAAAGCAGTTAATCCTGCTGGAAATACAGAGCCACAAACAGTTCGAGTGATGCAAATTGCTTTTACAGGAGGTCCGATTCGTATTATTTCAGAAGGAGACTTTCCGGTTATTTCACCGGATAATAAAGTGGTTGCTTACATTAAGGAAGGCCAACCGTGGATATGCAAATTGGATACCAATGAGAATGAGGATTTCTTAGAAGCACCTGTTCGCTTGTTGAAAACGCGTGGTTCGGTGCATTCTTTAACTTGGGCTCCTGGAGGAAAGAAATTAGCTTTTGTTGCGAATCGTGGAGACCATTCGTTTATTGGATACTTGGAAATGGGTAAAAATGCAGTTAATTGGGTTGATCCTGCATTTGCCAAAGATTTTAGTCCAAATTGGTCACCGGATGGCACCCAATTAGCCTTTGTTCGGACCCCTGCAGAAGGTGGTTCCGCAGATTCATTAACCCAACGGAAGCGTATTCCATGGTCGATTCGTAAGGCTGGAATAGCTGCAGGAGAAAAATCTACCTTGGTTTGGGAAGCACCCAATACCTACCGAGGTTCTTTACCTACAACACATGGCGGCACGAACTTAAATTGGGCACGTCAAGATCGTTTAGTATTTACGTCTTACCATGACGGTTGGCCACATGCCTATTCAGTTGCTCCTTCGGGTGGCGCGGCTTTGTTATTGAGTCCTGGTGAATTTATGGTGGAGCATCTTAGCGTTAGTGCTGATGGAAATTCGATTTATTTTGATGCAAATACAGGAGGCGATGAGACAGATAAAGATCGCCGACATATCTGCCAAGTTTCTGTTGATAAAGCTGACATGAAAGTCTTGACGCCAGGTAAGGGAATTGAGTGGACCGCTGTTTCGGTTGCGGGTGGATATGCATATATCGGGGCAGGAGCTCAAAAGGCACCTCAATTGATGTTGTCTATCTCTTCGACAGCTCGTTCATTAACCGAAAGTTTAATTCCAGCGGAATTCCCAACGAGTGCTTTGGTTGAACCGAAACAAGTTATTTTTAAATCATTGGATGGCTTAACAATTCACGGTCAAATTTTTGATAATTCGAATGGAACGCAGAAAAAACCGGCCATCATATTTGTACACGGAGGACCTCCACGTCAAATGCTTTTAGGCTGGCATTATTCCGATTATTATGCAAATGCTTATGCATTGAACCAGTATTTGGCAAATTTAGGATTTGTGGTACTTTCCGTTAATTATCGATTGGGCATTGGATATGGCTATGATTTTCATAATCCAAAATCAGCTGGCCAGTGGGGCGCATCGGAATACTTAGACATCAAAGCGGCAGGAGAGTGGTTAGCCCAACAATCTTACGTAGATTCCAAGAAAATTGCTCTCTATGGTGGCTCTTATGGCGGGTATCTAACCGCATTGGCTTTGGCACGTGATTCTAAATTATTTGTGGCTGGAGTGGATATTCATGGTGTGCATGATTGGGCACATCAAAAAGAAATTCCAATGGAATTGTTGTCGGGGCCACACAAGGCTCCTGATGCAGATTGGGCAACAAGTTTATCTTATCGTTCTTCACCTATCTCGTCTATCGATACATGGAAATCACCAGTATTATTCATTCATGCGGATGACGATCGCAATGTTCCATTCAGTCAAAGCATTGACTTAATCAATCGCTTGCAAAAGAAAAAAGTAACTATGGAAACGATGGTGATTGTGGATGATACGCATCATTGGATGAAGTTTTCAAATGCCATCAAAGTATTTCAAGCGACGGCAGATTACTTAAAAGCGCAATTAACGAAATAGGTTAAACCCGCGTTTTTAGCTAATTTTGCAGCATGCAAGAAAGACCGATTACCGACTGGCTTCCATTGACAAAAAAGGAAGTAGAAAAGCGTGGCTGGGATGAGCTAGACGTCATTCTGATTTCAGGTGATGCCTATGTTGATCATCCGGCGTTTGGAACGGCGGTTATTGGTCGGATCATGGAGAGTGAAGGCCTGAAGGTTGGCATTGTGGCGCAGCCCAACTGGCAGGATGACTTGCGGGATTTTAAGAAATTAGGTAAACCCAAATACTTTTTTGGCGTAACGGCAGGTTGTATGGATTCCATGGTGAATCACTATACGGCGAATAAGCGATTACGTTCCAATGATTCCTATACACCGGGTGGTGAGGCGGGCTTTCGTCCGGATTATGCCACGACAGTTTATTCCAAAATATTAAAGGAGATTTATCCGGATGTCCCTGTGTTAATTGGGGGTATCGAGGCATCCTTGCGTCGTGTGACGCATTATGATTATTGGGCGGATAAATTATTTCCATCGATTTTAGTGGATTCCCAAGCGGATATGTTGGTCTACGGCATGGGCGAACAACCCTTGCGCGAGATTATTCGTGGGGTGAAATCAGGTAAACAATTAGCTGAATTAACGGACATCAATCAAGTAGCCTTTATTCAAAAACAATCGGAGCCCTTACCAGTCGTGGATGATTGGGAAACGGTTGAGTTGGCCAGTCATGAAGTTTGTTTGCAAGATAAAATTAAATATGCTTCTAACTTCAAGATTGTGGAAGTGGAGTCGAATAAGTGGCAGGCTAATCGGATTACCCAAGCCGTAGGCGAGGACCTTTTGGTGATTAATCCACCCTTTAAGACGATGGAAGAGGCGGAGATGGACAAATCCTTTGATTTGCCTTATACGCGCTTACCACATCCAAAATACAAGAAACGTGGGCCGATCCCGGCTTATGAGATGATCAAATTTTCGGTGAATATGCACCGCGGATGTTTTGGGGGATGTAGTTTTTGTACTATTTCCGCGCATCAAGGGAAGTTTATTGTGTCCCGAAGTGAAAAATCAATCATGAAAGAAGTCAATCAAATCACGAAACAGCCGGATTTCAAGGGGTATCTGTCGGATTTGGGAGGTCCATCTGCCAACATGTATCGCATGAAGGGGAAAGATGAGTCGATTTGTGCCAAATGTGTGAGTCCATCGTGTATTCACCCGGTGATTTGTAATAATCTAGATACGAATCATAAACCCTTGACAGACATTTACCGCAAGGTAGATGCGCATCCGGGAATTAAGAAAGCATTTGTTGGTTCAGGCGTACGATATGATTTATTGGTCGATGACTTCAATAAGAATAACCAAGATGGGAATCACGACGAATATATGGAGCAATTGATTACGCGCCATGTTTCGGGCCGATTAAAGGTTGCGCCGGAGCATACTTCGGATGCGACATTACGCGTGATGCGGAAGCCTTCGTTTAAGTATTTTCATGCATTTAAGAAGAAATACGATGAGATTTCTGCCAAATTTGGCCTAAAGCAGCCTTTGATTCCCTATTTTATTTCATCGCATCCGGGATGTGAAGAGGAAGATATGGCGAATTTGGCGGCTGAAACGAAGGATTTAGGGTTCCAATTGGAGCAAGTGCAGGATTTCACTCCTACACCCATGACCGTGGCAGAGGTAATTTATTATTCGGGTGTTCATCCTTACACGTTGCAGCCCATTAAAACGGCGAAGACGAAAGAAGAGAAGCAGAATCAGAATAAGTATTTTTTCTGGTATAAGGCAGAATATAAGGATTGGATTCGGAATCGTTTGACTTATTTGAAGCGACCGGATTTGGCTCAGCGCTTATTAGGATTTAGAAATAACAAAACTGGTTGGAAGAAATAGTTTCGACCTTATTTATTAACCCAAAAAACAAGAATACAATGGATGAGAATGAAGAATTAATCGTTCGCGATAGCAATGGAGCTGTTTTGAAAGATGGCGATTCAGTTACAGTAATTAAAGATTTGAAGGTGCGTGGTTCATCGAGTGTGATCAAGCGTGGTACGATGGTCAAGAACATTCGTTTGACAGATGATGCAGATGAGGTTGAGGGGAAAGTAGAAAAGTCGATGATGGTGTTAAGAACGGAGTTTTTGAAAAAAGCATAGGAGCTAGTCGTCAGTCACTAGTCGCTTGTACGGAGGGAATTAGTCCGGAGTCCGGAGGAATTCTTTCCTCTTCGTTCTTAACTCTTAACTCTTAACTCTTAACTCTTACCTCACTTCTATTCCTCCTCAATCTCTGGCTCCTCGTCTTGAATCAATCCTTGGTTTAATTTTTTGGTTGATTTGATGCCTAGTTTATGCAGTTTTTCGGCCCGACTGACAAGGTTACCTTTTCCGGTGCTTAGTTTGTTCAGGGCGCCAGCGTGGGCATCTTCAGCACGTTTCATGTGTTTGCCTACGTCTTCCATATCTTGAGTGAATGAGACGAATTTATCGTAAAGATCACCGGCTTGTCGAGCAATTTCGATGGCATTACGTGTTTGGTATTCAGTCTTCCAAACCGATGCGATCGTGCGTAAAGTTGCCAATAGGGTAGAAGGGGATACCAAAACGATTTTACGTTCCCAGGCGTAATTAAACAAGGTCGTATCTTGGCTGATGGTTGCCACGAAACCTGATTCAATCGGAATGAATAGGAGGGTGAAGTCGGGGCTATTTAAGTCGAGACCTGTATGGTAATCTTTGGCCGATAATAATTTGATGTGGGATTTAAGTGACTCGATGTGTTCTTTGAGTGCTTGTTCTTTTTCGACTGTGCCTTCTTCGGCGCTAGTATAGCGTTCGTAGGCGGTTAAAGATACTTTGGAGTCGATGATGAGGTTTTTGTTATCGGGTAGGAAGATAACCGCATCGGGTTTAATCGTTTCGTTTATTTGATTTTTAGTGACAAATTGTGTCTCGTATTCCATGCCTTTTTTGAGGCCTGAGCTTTCCAAAACGCGTTCTAAAATCATTTCACCCCAGTTTCCTTGGGATTTATTGGAGCCTTTGAGGGCGTTTGTGAGGTCTTCGGTTTTTTGGGTAACGGTTTGATTGAGGTTTGTTAGATTTTTGATTTGCTCCAAAAGCACCGTGTTTTGATGTAAGGAGTTTTTTTGGCCTTCATTGACCTGAGTCTCAAATGCCAAAAGTTTTTCCTTGAGCGGGTTTAAAACGTCGTTTAATTTAACTTGTTGCTGATCGCTAAGCATACGTCCTTGTCGGAGAACCGACTCATTACTAATATCTGTTAGCATTTTCCGCAATTTATCCTCGTCGGCCTTCTGGCTTTCCACTGTAGTTTTCAGCGTTTCATTTTGTCCTTCGAGTTGGGATAATTTACCAAACATCGTTTTGTTCTCTTGTTCCAGCGCTTCGGTTTTTGCTTGTAAGCCGGTGAGTTGGCTTAATTGGCTGTTCAAAACGGTGATTTTACCTTGGAGTAGGAGATAGGCTGCTCCGGCTCCGACTAAAATTGCGAGAATGATGTAGATAATTGTCATGAAGTAAAAGTAAATCATTAGGGGGTAATTACAAAGCTGGGGATAGGTAAATGAGTGACAGAATTCGGTGGTTATTGGTTAGTCAGGAGTCCGGAGGGAAATAGTCCGGAGGGAGTTAAGAATTAAGAGTGAAGATGATGGATATTTAAATGTAGAGACGCGATACTTCGCGTCTTTTTTCATTAGTGCTACAAGGAAGCCGTAGGCAGTTGAATTACCGAGAACAATAGTAAGCTAACTAAGAGCTAAGAGTGAAGAA